>CAUPUT010000098.1:0-6314 GCA_963514615.1 uncultured Treponema sp. | reverse complement strand
ATCCCTGTGTATTTCTCCGGTCTTTCCTAAAAAATATATTTTTTCGTTGTAAAAAACACGGATATTGATTATGATAGCAAAACCGTTAAGAGGGAACTTCTAAAAACTTCAGGTTTTAGAGGTGAGCTGTGCTCACCGGTTTTCCCTTAGATGTAACTTGCGATGTTGTGATGAAAAATGTACTTCCGTGTACATTTTTCATCGGCGAGTTTCGGCAAAGCCTAAACATCGCTACTGCATAGAACTACCGCCATCCGTGGCGGTTCAGAAAGTCATTATATTATAAAGACTTAAATTAAAACTTGACGGGCACCTCTATTCCGAAGGATGCGAAGCAAATCTAACCGAGTTTTTAGAGGTGCCCAAGAATACAAGAGAAGGGAAACAAGGTATGCGACAATTCATAAGCCTTATCCGATCGATCGTATCCGATATGAAACTTCTGGGAAAACCGTTTATAAACTATACTCTTGCCTATATAGGTTTGGCGGTTGCTTCAAATATCATGTCCATGTTTACCGGTTCAAACGAGGCGATGAACTCTTTTATCACACTGTTAATTCTTGCCGTAGCTGTTTTGCAAACAGCCGTTATTGTCTATTTTCAGCGGGCATATATAAAACAACAAATAGGGAATGTCGTTTTCAATTCCATTTTTGCCGTAATTCTACACCTCTATGTTATTTATCTTATTCAGTTAATTATTATCATCATACCGGTTACCGTAGTTGTGTTGATATTCCATTCGGCACAACCGGAAGCATCTGTGTTCGCCTCCGTTATGGATTGGATAGGTAAAGGGTTGGTTTTTATTCTTCTTTTATATTGGTTCGGTCGATTGGTGTTTGTACCGACTATCTTGGTGTATAAAAAAGAAAGTATGAAGATGAAGCATATTATCGCTGAAAGTAAAGCTATTTTCAAAAAAAATTTTTTTGTCGTTTGGCCGTTTTTCTTTATACTGTATGCAACGGCCTTTTATACCGGTTTTATCATTATGGGCAATTCGCACTACACGCCATCGTTAACGCGTGTTATCGTCTTAACCTGCAATGCATATATTTCTTCAATTTTGTATTGTAAACTGGTTATTAACTATCAGCTGCAAATGGCAAGCAGGTATTTGCCCCATATCGCATACTGATGTTTCAAAAGAACAAAGATTGGAAATGAAGACAGGTGAATTTCCTTTAATTACGAAAATGTCGCAGGTGCGATTTTTAAAAACGGTAGACTGCTTTTATGATAAGAGGTTCCCACATGCATTGTAAAAAATCGTTTTTCATCATTCTATACGCTCTATGGCTTATAACGTACGCCAGTGCCGCAGAGCTGCTGGTTCATAAAACGGAATATTTCGATATCATTTATGCGAAAGAGTCCGAAAAAAGCGCCGCGCTGCTTGCCGAATATGCCGACCGCTATGCCGAAGAAATCGCTTCCCGCCTTAATAAGAAGATTTGGGTGAGGATGCCGGTATATATCCTCGCCGGAGCGGAAAGTTTAAACGGCTATTTTACTTTTTTTCCGTATCCGCGTATTGTAGTGTTCGATACTGTTCCCGATGACGGCACACTCGGTAATTTAAATGACACTATGCTCAAAGTTTTTTACCATGAATTAACTCATGCCATATCGCTCATTTACTATTTGCCGGTGCTGCCGCTTTCGTTTAATGAAGGCGCGGCCGTTTCGTATGAGAGTCTTGACGGCAGACAGGGGCGATTGCATGATCCTCTTTTTTATCATCACCTAATGCAAGGGAAAATTGACGGATGTGCTCCGTCGTGGCAACAGGCTGCAGGACGCCGCGATGTATACCCCGGCGCCTTTTGGGGATACCTTTACGGTGCAGGCTTTGCAGACTATCTGCAAAAAAAATACGGTATGGAATCGTATGCCCGCTATTGGCATAGTTCTTTTTTCATCTTTCCTCAGAGTAAAACAAAGCATATTTTCGGAAAACCGCTGAAATCGCTCTGGAATGAGTTTCTTGCGAGTATTCAAGCGCCTGCTACGATACGCTTGCCGGTACCGTTTTCTGAAACGGGAAAATCGGGCTTTATGCTTACCGCCGCCAATGGCCAAGGTTTTGCGTGTTTTGATTTTATCCAAGGAGAAGTTCGGTTCTATACACCCGACGGAACTTCCGAAAAATTATTTACGGCAAATCGAACTCTCTCTCATTTGAGCTTTTCACCGGACGGGCAGCTGCTGTTGATAACGGATACCGTTCAATCGTTGGCGGGTGAAAAACACCGATCGGCTGTCTTTGATATGCGCACTAAACGGTTTTTACCTGCCGAATACTACTCGCTCCGAATGGCGGCTTTTTGTGATAACGATCGCATCTGCGGTGTAAAGACCGACGGGCAATTTTCTCATCTGGTGATTGCCGACATGCCTGCTACCGCTATGCGCAATATTGATAGGCATAACACTGAAACACAGGAAGCTCTTTTTTCGGCCGGCCCCGGTATGCCGTACACAGCGATTTATGATCCGGTGTATGCAGGGGAGCACACCATCGCCTTTATAGCGGCAAACGGTATTGATCGAGACGTTTTATTTATCAATACGGAAACGAAAAAAATTCAAAAACTGCTGTTTGAAGAACCGTTACCGGCTATCCGATGTCTGCAAACCAATACTACCCGTGAAGGGACTATGCTTACCTTTTCGTGGGCGAAAAAAGGGATGCTGTATAGGGCAGCAACATATACTCTTAAAACGAATACACTCAAAGTTTTAAGGGAAGATATTTCCGGCGGTGTCTTTTATTCGGCAGTGCTGCCGCAAGACCGGACTCAGCGAGGGGATACGGAGCTTCTATCTGATGATCTGTCTGCCGGTATGTCCGATGGTATACCAACCGAAACCCCTGCTGCGAATACCGCAGAGAATAAAAAAATCGATACCGTGCTTGTATATACCGGCGTACACGCAAAGTACAATACGCTGTGTACGGTATCGGAAGGGCTTTTTACCGCGGTACAGGCAACGCTTACCGATTATATGTCTTATATTCCTGATTTAGCGGACGCACGGGAGATAACGGAAGCACCGGAGATACGGAGCATTTCTCCTAAACCTGAGCTGCTTAATCCGAAAAAATACCGGTATCTTTCATGGATGTGGCGGGTGTTTCCCCTGTTATATGTTACTCCTCCCGACAATCTTCAAAAAGCAAACGAAACAGGTCTTGCGTTGGACATCTACGGTATTGATCCGACAACGCTCTTATCATTTAAAACGGCATCTATCTTTTATTTTAAGCCGTTTTTTTATCAAATCCATGCAAACCTTACCGTCAACACGAAACCGGTCGGATTTTCAATTAAAGTATATGATCTAAATAACCATTTCCGATATAGAACGGTAGGAGGTTCCATAGGTGCTTCTTTCCCGATACCGACTAAGAGCGGATATCGGCATATAGCGCTTAACGCAGACATCTCTGCAGAATCGTTTTCTTTCTTTCCAAAAGATTATGCAAGGCAAAAAACGCTTTATGGGTATAAGCTCAGGGATGCCGTGCTTTCCGAACAGATCAGTTTTCGATATGCTTATCTGAAACCGATCGTTGCATTAAACACTCCCTTTTTTGCAAAATCGACGGCAGGAATTGAAGTTCTAACCGGTATAAAACACGGCTATCATTTTGAATCTCATTCCAATGCGGGCGTACTGCAAGCGCTTATGGCGTTCCATACACCGGTACTGCCTCTTACAGTCCGATGGAGCGGATATGCCGGATACAACGCCTATTATGTTCCCGAATTAGGTACCTATACTTTTTTCAATAACCATGCCTTTATGGGACTGAGCGCATATCTTCCTGCCATGCCGGAACATCTACAAGCCGGTACGGCAATCAGAACAAGCGACAGCAACATAAACACCGGTTTCTCCTTCGATGCGGAACTGACACTTCTAAGTTACGACATTCAAACCGGCAGTTCTCGGCTCCCGATCTTTTATAATAGAGTAAATATGAGCATCGGCTATAAAAATATGCTAAATTCGTTGGGGAATAGCCCTGCGCCGCTGGCGCCGTACTTTTATCAATCGGTATACGGGCGAACGGTTGTTACCATTAGCGGATCCGCAAAGATTGGTCTTGAATATGCACATCCGCTGAAACCTCATGCAATCGGTAAACTGAAATTATTGTTTTCCGCCGATTTTTAAAGTATGCGCTGCCGGTAAACCCATTACGGTTTTGCCGGTACCTTTACCTTTATATTCATGCAGAGTGTTTACTGTCTGCCGTTTTTCGGCAACGCTCTGCACTGTAACTATGTCGGCTATTGATGAGGTGCGGATGAATCCGGACTATCTGTGGAGACAGATGTATCCGTTTTGCCGGGAGCATCCGGTGAAGAAGCGTCCGACGAAACAGATGCGGCTTCCGGAGCTTCGATGGCAGGCTGCCGCGGCAACTGGGACTCCGCCTTGATAATATCTTCAAACTCTTGTTTATCGATTGTTTCTTTTTCAAGCAAACGCTTCGCAATATATTCCAGCAACGTCTTTTTTTCTTGTAATCGGTTTACGACGACGGTGTACCGCTCTTCCATAATGCGGGCAATTTCCTCATCGATATACTGCTGGGTTGTTTCCGAATATTCACGTACCAGTTGAGGGTCTCCCGCTCCGTACCCGCCGCCCCGCTTTGAAAGTGCAACGTTTTTAAAGCGGTCGCTCATACCGTAGTCGGTTATCATACTGCGGATAATATCGGTAGCACGTGATAGATCGCCTGAAGCACCGGTGGAGACAACACCGAACTGCACAAATTCGGCTGCCCGTCCGCCGAGGAGACAATCAACCTCTGCAAGCAGCTCTTTTTCGGTACTCAAAAAGCGGTCTTCTTCGGGGATATTCAAGGTATAACCGAGTGCTGCGATACCGCGCGGTATAATGGAAACTTTATGCACCTTATCCGCCCCATCGGTAAAGGCGGCCGTTATCGCGTGTCCGGTTTCGTGGTATGCGACGATTTGGCGTTCTTTTTCTTTTACGACCCTGCTTTTCTTCTGTAAACCGGCGATGGCCTTTTCTACCGCCTCATTGAGGTCTTCTGCGATAACCTCTTTACGGCCGCCGCGTACTGCAAGCAAAGCAGCCTCGTTAATTACGTTCGCCAGATCGGCGCCCGAAAAGCCGCTCGTAATCCGCGCCGTATCGCTGAGGTCAATGCCGTTTGCCAGTTTAACATCCTTAGCGTGTATCTTGAGAATCTGTTCCCGCCCTTTCATATCGGGGCGATCGACCGCAACCTGCCGGTCAAACCGTCCCGGCCGGAGCAGCGCGGGGTCAAGAACATCGGGGCGGTTGGTCGCCGCAAGCAAAATAAGCCCCGTACTGTTATCGAATCCGTCCATTTCTACGAGGAGCTGGTTAAGCGTCTGCTCCCGCTCGTCGTTTGAATGAATGGAATTTAAACGGGACTTACCGATGGCGTCAAGCTCATCGATAAAAATGATACAGGGAGCTTTTTCTCGTGCTTGTTTAAAAAGATCGCGCACGCGGGAGGCGCCGACACCGACGAACATCTCTACAAAATCCGATCCGCTGATTCTAAAGAAAGGAACCCCCGATTCTCCTGCTACAGCGCGCGCGAGCAGCGTTTTTCCGGTGCCGGGCGGGCCGACCAGCAAAACACCGCGCGGAATCTTACCGCCTATTTCGGTATATTTTTGCGGAAACTTCAAAAAGTCGACAACCTCAACCAGCTCTTCTTTTGCTTCATCGACACCGGCGACATCGCTAAAGCGGGTGGTAACTTTTCTTTCTTCGACGGCTGCCGACGGAGCCTGCCCGCCGGAAAAAATACTGCCGCCGAGTCCTCCGAGATTTGAGGTGAAACGCTTCATGACAAAATGCCACAAAAGGAAGATAAAGCCGAACGGCAATATCCATTGAACCAAAAAGTCGACAATAAAGTTGTTTTCTTTCGGGCGTACTAAGTAGATGACATTATGTTCGTCAAGCAGCTGTAAAAACGATTCCGAATAAATACCGACCGTTTGATAGGCATCTCCCGCATCTGCCGATAAAAACGGCAGTCTGCTGCGGGGCTGCTCACTGCTCGCCTGTGTTTTTGTTTGTCCGATAAAGTACGTCGGACCCATAATAACTTTAACGATTTCACCTGATGCAACGCGGTCTTTAAACTCAGAAAAAGGAATAACGTTCGCATCTTGCTTCATTAAGAATTGGTTTGCAATGAGCAACGCGACGAATACGCCGACAATAATAGCGATAAAAGGTAATCGAGGTTTTTTTTGATCCTTGTTATTATTGTTATT
>CAUPUT010000097.1:0-6339 GCA_963514615.1 uncultured Treponema sp. | reverse complement strand
CGGAAGCCGCACACGGAGCTGCAACGCTGCTTCTTTCTGCAAGGGGAAAGCCGGAACCCCTGCCGTTTTTTGCTTCGGCAGTTTTGCCGTATCGAGCCGAATCGGCGTGTACAAAAGGCGGCTTGAATCGCACAGCATTGCCGCCGATGCACAGCCCGTACCGGATTTCATTAAAACGGCAATCCGTTGCTCAAGCGTCAACTCAAACGCTTTATTCTGCCGGACAATCAGTTTATGGTATAGCTCTTTAAAGGCTGCAACCAAGTCATCATCATAAAACGGTGTAAGCGGCGGAAGCAGCGCGGAAATCAGCGGTAAAAACGATTCTTCAAGCGGAAAGCGGGGAAGTTCCGCCGGTACGTCCAGCGCAGGTTCATCCGCACGGCGCAGGGATAACGGCACCGGATGTTCGTATTCGGGGTCTGATGGCACCGGAAGGGACGATACTTTAGCTGCCGTACCCGCCGCGCCGGATTGCCTCGCTTTCCTTTGCGCTCCGGCAGTTGAGGCATTATCGGTTGCCGGTGTTTCAAGCGCGGTATCGGATACTTGACCGGCTATTGTTCCACCGGCAGCAACCGTATCAGCATTCGGTGTTTCAAGCACCGCAGTACCTGCCGCCGGTATAACACCCATTGCGGAATCCGCTGCCGTAGTATCCGCCGGTGATGCACCCTGCTCCGGTACGGCGGTTAGAGCCGGTTCGGCGGACATATTCCCTGCGGCGGGTAGTATTTTTTCCCGCAGTTTGGCGAGGTCGATCCCCGCAAGCTGAAAGAGGAGCCGCGGATCGTGGTCGATTTCTTTTGCCAGAATATACAGCACCGCAGCGATGTGTTTACACAGGGAGGCGGAGTCGGGACAGGAGCAATCGCTTTCGATAAGGCTCCAGCGGCGGGGAATAAACCGTATATCCTTTGCCTCAAAGAGCGTTACAAGACATTCCGTCATCGTACCGCTTCCCAATGCGATGAAGTCGGCGGGATGCTCCGTTAAGATTTTTTCCAATTTTTTTCGATTCGGTTCGGAAATACGGGGAAAGATGAGCGAAATATAGTACCACGGGTCATAATGTCCCGCAACACGGGCAGCAACTTTATTGCCGGTAATAACGAGGGAATCTACCTTGCCGGTATTCGCGTAACTTTTTCCCCGCGACACCCGCCCGTTGCCGTCATAACTTTCGAGCATCCTTAAAAACCATGCGCCCCACGGCGTTGTTCCGTACTTACTGCGTGCCATGAGCTGATTTTATAGGATTTCAAAGTAAACTGCCAGACTCCCATTATTAATTATCAATTGAATATCCGTTCGACTTGTAGTTTTCGTCTCTTTCTCATATACTGACAACATTATGGATGAAAAAGCAACTGAAATAATTACCTATGATGATTTTGCAAAACTGCAGCTGAAAACCGGCAAGGTTTTGGAATGTGTAAAAGCTGAAAATGCGGAAAAGCTTTACATTTTACAGGTAGACCTCGGCGAAGAAAAGCCGCGCCAAATCGTTTCGAGTTTAGTAGACTACTACACTGCCGAAGAATTGGTCGGCAAAGAGATTATCGTGCTTGCAAATCTCAAACCCGCTAAAATGCGCGGGCATGTTTCCGAAGGTATGCTGCTCTGTGCGGAATCCGAAGATTCATCAATCTGCGTTTTGCTCAAACCCGAAACACCGGTACCCGCAGGCACCGATATCACCTAACGAGCGTAAGAACAAACCGCCTTCCATATCGGCACATATTGCGTATGCACGAAATTGAAATAAAAGCGCATCTTGGGCATCCCGAAAAAACCGAAGCGCTGCTATCCCGCATCGCAGATTTTTCATTCCACTGTGTCAAGACCGACCAATACCGGACGATCGGAGAAAAGACGCTACGAGTGCGGCGCGAACGCATTGCGGATAAGGAAAGAGTTCTGGTAACGCATAAGCAAAAACACTATACCGGTACGATAGAAACCAACCGCGAACTCGAATTTGAACTTGCAGCCGCGGCCGTACCGGTATTTACCGAAATGCTCGAAAGCCTCGGTATGATCTGTACCGCAGAAAAGCAAAAGGATACGAAAGTTTTTGTTCCGCACTCAAGCTTATTTCCGGCGGACATACTCGAAGACACCTATTCCATTTCGGCGGAGCTATCCTTCATCCATCCGATCGGGCATTTCTTGGAAATCGAAGTCCTCTACAGCGATGAAGGTTCCGATACAGCCGCTTCCGAACGGCATATCCGCAATGCGAAGGTTATTTTCGATACCCTGCTTGCCGCTTTAGAAATACCGCAATCGGCTATCGAAATACGCCCGTATAATGAGCTGCTGCACACCTTTTGAAAATATATGGCTCATCCTATCGTCTCTTTTCAAAAGCGCTGGAGAGGGGTGCATCTATTGCTCCTTTATGCAAGCGGAAAACCTGCTTCAATAAAACTCAGATACTCACCGTTCGGCGATAGAATAATATGATCCAACACCTCAATTCCCAAGAGGCGTCCAACCTCACAGAGTCGCTTAGTCAAGTTTAAATCTTCAGCAGAGGGTTCCAAAGCGCCCGACGGATGATTGTGCGCAATGATAACTGTTGCAGCTCTGTCGGCAAGCGGATCGGCGAATACCTCACGCGGGTGGACGAGCGTATGAGTCAACGTCCCGACGGAAACCACACGGATTGCCAAAATCTCATGCGCACCGTTCAACGATGCACAGATAAACTGTTCTTGTTTGCGCACAGAATAGTGCCGCAAGAAAGGGATAATATCACTGGGATGCCGGACTTTTTCGCCCCCTACACCGTAATACCGCCTACCCAACTCGAACGCCGCAAGGATAGTTGACAGCTTGGCATTCCCTATGCCATGAATATTTTTTAATGCCGCTTCGATACTTTCCGTTTTACGTGTATCGATATGTAAAACAATTTCTTCGGCAAGTTTTGTTACAGGTTTATTCGCAATACCGGTATGCAGAAGAACCGCGAGTAAATCGGTATCGCTTAACCGTTCTGCTCCATATGCCAAAAGACGTTCCCGTATATCAGGTTTTTCTCGTATATTCTCGTGTATAGTCATACCTGACATATAGTGCATGAGGACACCTTTTGGCAGGAAAAATGAAAAAAATTGTGAAGAAAATATACCGATATTTCATCATTGCTCAAACTTCGTACATAACGTAACGCTTTTTACGCGTGTCTGCACCAAACCCCATCCGGCATTACGTTAAAAGTAAAAAGGCTGCCCAAAAACCAATATTTTCGAGCAGCCTCAGAGTCGCAAGTTAATAGAAACTAACGATTATTACTTCTTCTTTGCCGTTGTTTTAGTAGATTTTGTTGTTTTAGCGGCTTTTGTTGTTTTAGCCGTTTTTTTAGCACCGGCTTTTTTCTGCTCTATTGCAGCCTGTGCAGCGGCAAGGCGGGCAATCGGAACGCGGAAGGGCGATGCCGAAACATAAGACATACCGGCACGGCAGCAGAACTTAACGGATTCCAAATCGCCGCCGTGTTCACCGCAGATACCGACCTTTAATTCGGAGCGAGTAGAACGGCCTTTTGCAATACCGTCTTTTATGAGCAACCCGACACCAACCTGATCCAAAGACTGGAACGGATCTGTAGGGAATACTCCAGCTTTTTGTTCATCGACATACGCAGGCAAGAACTTTGCAGCATCGTCGCGGCTGATGCCAAGCGTCATCTGCGTCAAGTCGTTGGTTCCAAACGAGAAGAACTCTGCCCGTTCGGCGATTTTATCGGCCAACAATGCGGCGCGCGGAGTTTCGATCATCGTACCGACCGAATATTTAATCTTAGCATCATGTTTTTTAAGGATTGTATCGGCAACATTGCGGACTCTCGCTTCCAGAATCGCAAATTCTTTAGGATCAATAGTAAGCGGAATCATTATTTCCGGCAGTACCGTGATGCCTTTTTTATGCACATTGCATGCCGCAGTAATAATAGCGGTTACCTGCATTTCAAGAATTTCAGGATAGGTAATAGCCAAGCGGCAGCCGCGGTGTCCGAGCATCGGATTTGCTTCGTGGAGCTGCTCCACCCGTTCCTGTATCTTTCTAAACTCGATATTGAGCGCATCGCCTAATTTCTGCTGCCCTTCTTTATCATGCGGTACGAATTCGTGCAGCGGAGGATCGATTAAGCGGATGGTAACACCTTTACCGTCCATAACTTTAAAGATACCTTCAAAGTCTTTTGTCTGAATCGGGAGCAACCGCGCCAACGCTTTTTTGCGTCCTTCGGTACTGTCCGCAACAATCATCTCACGAATTGCAAGAATACGCTTTTCATCATTAAAGAACATGTGTTCAGTGCGGCACAAGCCGATACCTTCGGCGCCGTGTTCGATTGCAACTTTTGCATCTTCGGGGCGGTCAGCATTAGTACGTACTTTAATGGTGCGAGTTTCGTCAACCCATTTCATCAAGGTCTTATATGATTCAGGCTGTTTTGCCTGTACCAATTTCAGCTCACCGACATATACATCACCTTTGGTTCCGTCAAGAGTGATAAAATCACCTTCTTTAAGGACTTTACCGTCATAGCTGCATTCACCTTTTTCGTAATCGATGACGAGCTTCTCGCATCCGACGATACAGCATTTGCCCCAACCGCGTGCAACGACAGCCGCATGGCTCGTTTTTCCGCCGGTTGCAGTCAAAATACCCTGTGCGGCATGCATACCGCCGACATCTTCGGGGCTGGTTTCCTTACGCACGAGAATTGCTTTTTCTTTCTTTGCAGCAAGCTCCTCTGCTTTTGCAGCGGAAAAACAAATTTTTCCGGCGGCAGCGCCCGGGACTGCGGCAATTCCGCTTACAAGCAATGCGGATTTCAAGTTTGCCTGCTTATAGTCGATGGCAGGATAGAAGATACCTTCAATATCGCTGGCCTTAATGCGCATAATCGCTTCTTCTTTTGTAATGAGCTTTTCATTTACCATATCGACAGCCATTCTGAACGCAGCGGCAGGAGAACGCTTACCGGTACGGCACTGGAGCATATAGAGTTTACCTTCTTCTACGGTGAACTCCATATCCTGCATATCTTTGTAGTGTTTTTCCAACAGAGCGCGAACTTTGCAGAGCTGGTCGTAGGCTTTTTTATCTTCTTTTTCAAACTCCGAGAGTTTAATAGGCGTACGGATACCAGCAACGACGTCTTCACCCTGAGCATTAAAGAGGTAATCGCCGTAGAATATGTTTTCACCGCTGTTGGGATCTCGCGTAAAGCAAACACCGGTACCGGAGGTATTCCCCTTGTTACCGAATACCATCTGCATAACGTTTACTGCAGTTCCTTTAATACCGACGAGGTTTTCTACGCGGCGATAGGTAACGGCTTTTTCGGCCATCCATGAATTGAATACCGCTCCGATAGCTCCCCAAAGCTGTTCGATCGGATCCTGCGGAAAGTCTTTTTTAATCTCTTTCTTATACAATGCCTTAAATTTTGTGATAACTTCTGCGAGTTCGTCTTCATTTACATCGGTATCGCCGACTTTTTTACTCGCTGCAATATTCAATCGTCCACGGGTATGTTTTTCTTTTATCTCATCAAAAAGGTCGTCAAACTTAATGCGGTCAATACCCATTGCCGTCGAACCGTACATCATAATGAAGCGGCGGTATGCATCCAAAGCGAAACGGCGATTCGCTGTCTTTTTTGCCAAGCCTTCAACCGATTTATCGGTTAAACCGAGGTTCAAAATCGTTTCCATCATACCGGGCATCGAAACAGGGGCTCCTGAACGGACGGAAACTAAAAGCGGGTCATTGGGATCACCGAGCTTCTTACCGGCGCTTTTTTCCAGCTTCTGCAAATTCTCTTTTACAGACCGCTCCAAACCGGCAGGGTATTTTTTATTGTTCGAATAATACAATTGACAAACTTCTGTGGTAATTGTAAAACCTGCAGGAACGGGCAACTTTGCACGAGTCATTTCGGCCAAACCGGCTCCTTTTCCACCAAGCAGCTGCTTCATTTCGCCGTTGCCTTCCGCCTTGCCATTTCCGAAGAAATAGACGTACTTTTCTTCTGCCATGATTTCCTTCCTTAATAAAGTAGATAAAAATAGATTAGATACCTATCGAGAACTTCTAAAAACAAACCGTTTTTTAGAAATGTCCTAACATATAAATAATGCGTTATTTTATAGTGTACGATGATTTATGTCAACGGCTCGATTCAGGGTAAACACATCAGGTCGGTTGTTTAACACCCCCGCGGAAAAATGTGCGAAATTTTATTTCCTTAAAATGCAACCGTTGAACAAAATATGAATTTTGGAAACTGTTGCATTCGTGCGCGAAAAGCGCACA
>CAUPUT010000096.1:0-6359 GCA_963514615.1 uncultured Treponema sp. | reverse complement strand
TTGATTAATACATTCCGCCCATACCGCCCATGTCGGGAGCGGGAGCCGCCGGAGCGTGCTTTTCAGGGAGGTTCGTGATAGCGCACTCGGTGGTCAGCAGGAGGCTCGCAATGGAGGCTGCGTTCTGCAATGCAGAGCGGGTTACCTTTGCGGGGTCGATAATTCCGACCTTCATCATGTCTACCCATTCCATTTTTGCAGCGTCAAAGCCGATACCGCGCTTCTCTTTTGCTTTTTCTGCAACGACAGCACCGTCAATACCGGCATTTTCCGCAATCTGGCGGATCGGTTCTTCAAGCGCACGTTTTACAATCTTAAAGCCGATTTTTTCATCTTCGGTCAGTTTGGAAAGATCAGCCTTGTTGAGCGCTTCCGCAGCCTGAATCAACGCAAGACCGCCGCCCGGTACAATACCTTCTTCGATAGCGGCGCGGGTTGCATTCAAAGCATCTTCTACGCGGTGTTTCTTTTCCTTCATTTCTACTTCGGTAACGGCACCAATCTTAATAACCGCAACACCGCCTGCGAGTTTTGCAAGGCGTTCCTTGAGTTTTTCGGTGTCGTATTCGGAAGTAGAATTTTCAATCTGCTTCTTAATCTGAGCGACGCGATCGTTGATGTGCTTTTTCTCACCTGCGCCGTCGATAATGGTGGTGTTCTCTTTATCGATTTTGACGCTCTTGGCCTGACCGAGCTGGCTGAGATCTGCTGTTTCCAGCTTTAAGCCCAATTCTTCGGAGATAACCTGTCCGCCGGTCAAAATAGCGATATCCTCGAGCATTTCCTTGCGGCGGTCGCCGAAACCGGGAGCCTTTACCGCGCAAGTCTTTAATGCACCGCGGAGACTGTTGACAACTAACGTTGCCAATGCTTCGCCTTCAACATCTTCTGCGATAATCAAAAGCGGGCGGCCTGACTGCGCAACCTTCTCCAAAAGAGGCAGCAGATCTTTCATCGTAGAAATGGTCTTGTCGTGGATCAATATGTAGGGATTATCGTATACGGTTTCCATGCGGTCGCGGTCGGTTACAAAGTAAGAGGAGATATAACCGCGGTCAAACTGCATACCTTCAACATATTCGGTAACGGTTTCCATCGTCTGCGCTTCGCCGACATCGATAACGCCGTCTTTTCCGACACGAGCGATTGCATCGGCAAGGATTTTACCGATTTCCTGATCGTTGTTTGCGGAAACGGAAGCGACATGAGCCACTTCTTCGGAACCTTTGATCTCTTTTGCATTTTTCTGGATATCGTCTACGGCGATTGTAACAGCCTTATCCATACCGCGCTTTAATTCAAGCGGGGTCATACCGGCAGCAACGGCTTTTAAGCCTTCACGCACCATAGAATAAGCCAAAACAGTCGCGGTTGTGGTTCCGTCACCTGCCACATCATTGGTTTTTGTCGCAACTTCTTTTAAAAGCTGCGCTCCCATATTCTCAAACGGATCTTCCAATTCAACTTCACGGGCAACCGAAACACCGTCTTTTGTAACGGTCGGAGCGCCGAAGCTCTTATCGAGTAAAACATTGCGCCCTTTGGGTCCTAATGTTACTTTTACCGCACTTGAAATTTGTTCAACACCGGAAAGCAGCTTTTTCCGTGCTTCTTCATTAAATAGCAGTTGTTTTGCCATCTTATGAACTCCTTCATCATTATAACTGAAATTATGCTACGTACTGTAGTTTTAATGGTTCAACATTTGCGACTTTTCAAAAAAACTCGTAAACGTTTAAAAAGATATGCTAGTAACATACAAAAAAAAATGTAAACCGGCAAGTGTTTCAAGAAATCCGCTATAAAAATAATCATCACCCCAACACAAGGCATCGGGAATAGAATTTCTCCGTATGAATAAGCGATAGAAACCCATAAAATGAAAGACGCCGACGTCGTATATTTATTTGAAGATAAAGACTTGTAAAAGCGATAATGTATGTTATGATTAAAAATACGTTATAAATTAAATTGAGAGGTGTACCATGAAAAAACGCTTTTCTCTGCGTTACAAACTTATCCTTATTTTCGGTTTTTTAATTTTGACTGCAGGGCTTATCGAAGGTTTTCTTGCGATACGTACCGCACGTAAAGCAATAACCGAAAAAATCGAAACGCATTTAATTGATAAAGCACTCGATACGGCAGAGGTTATTAATGGGCGTATAACCGCTATGTTTCAGTTTTTGGATGGAATTGCCCGTATGCCGATTATACAAGATGCTTCCGTTTCGTATCAGGAAAAAATGGAGCACCTTACCAAAGAAGCTCAGTTTAATGCCGTATTGAAAGAGCTCTATATTGCCGATCCGTCGGGTATACAGCATAACATCGACGGTACGACAGAAGACTATGCAACCGATCCATGGTTTGCCGAAGGAGTTACCGGTAAAAATTTTATCGGCATTCCAGATCGTGATGAAACACGCGGCAACGCTCTGTTTATTGCGTTTTCCCTGCCGGTTTATGATAGCAATAAAAATTTAATCGGTGTGCTGGGAGCCGATGTCGACGGTCATTGGATATCCGAACAGATTAAAGACATCGTTGTCGGTAAAACGGGATACTGTTATATCATCAATTCGGATGGAACGGTTATAGCGCATAAAGACACCTCGATTGTCGATAATTTTGGAAATTCGCAGCAACGGGCACAAAAAGATCCTCAGTTTAACTCTCTTGCGACCTTTGAGAAACAAGCGCTGCAAAACAGCGAAGCGGCAATCGGCAGTTATACGTATAACGGCATCTTTAACATCGCAGCTCATGCTCTGATAAAAACAACGGGATGGACTGTTATTATTAAAGCGCCGTATCACGAATTTATGGGCGCAGTCAATACGTTGCGCCAATCATTGTATGCCATTGGTATTGCCATCCTCGGGGGTACCTTTATTATTGTCTACTTTGTTGCCCGTGCAATGGTAAGACCGATTCAAAATGCCGTTGTCGCATTGCGGGATATTGCACAAGGCGAGGGAGATTTAACGGTACGGCTGCCCGTACAGGGCAATGACGAAATTACCGATATGGCAGGATACTTCAATGAAACAATTAAAAAAATCGGTACGTCGATACAAACCGTCGGTGCAAATAGTCATAGTATGGAAGAAGTAGGGAATGAACTTGCTTCCAATATGACGGAGACTGCAAGTGCCGTACACGAAATCAGCGCGAATATCGAAGGGGTAAAGCAGCAAACATTGACGCAAGCGGCAAGTGTTACGGAAACGGCTGCAACCATCGAGGAAATTGTCCGCACTATTAAGCAGCTAAGCAACAGTATCGAAACGCAGGCGGCAAGCGTTGCACAGTCGTCGTCGTCCGTAGAAGAGATGGTTGCCAATATCGCTTCTATCGGGCAAACACTCGGCAAAACCGATGATGTAATCAGAAATCTTACAACGGCAACCGACGACGGCAAAGCAACGCTTGTTACCTCGAATACCGTAACGCAGAAGATTGCAGAAGAATCCGGTTCGCTGATGGAAGCTTCGAGCGTTATCCAGCATATTGCATCACAGACAAACCTGCTTGCGATGAACGCTGCGATCGAAGCCGCTCATGCAGGGGAAGCCGGCAAGGGCTTTGCCGTCGTTGCAGATGAAATCCGCAAGCTTGCCGAAGATTCCGCCATGCAAGGCAAAACGATTACCACAACACTGAAAACGCTCAGCGGAGAGATTGAAACGCTTTCCGCTTCGTCCAAAACGGTCGAAGAAAAATTTAATGCAATCTTCACCCTTGCCGAACAGGTTAAAGCAATGAGTGACCAACTGACCGAATCGATGAGGGAACAGGAAAACGGCAGCAAGGAAGTGCTGTCCGCTATTAAAAACATCAATATGGTAACGGTGGAAGTGCAGGCCGGTTCGGAGGAAATGCTGAAAGGCGGAGAAGGTGTTGCACAGGAGATGCGGAAATTGGATGATTTAACCCGCATTATTACCGACAGCATGAACGAAATGGCAGCGGGGGCGGTAGAGATTAACAACGCCGTCCAAGAAGTCCGCGAAATAACGCAGAAGAATAAGCATAGTATTGAAAGTTTAGCTGAAGAGGTAAGACAGTTTAAGGTCTAATGTACAACGATGTACACTTTTAATGATGCAACGCCATAGACGGTATGCATATTTTCAAAAGGAAAAGGATGTCCAATACTGCATAAGTATCCCAAACGCAACCGCCACATTGAGCGAAGCCTTGACGCCTTTCATCGGAATGCTGACAATACCGGCGGAAACTCTTTTGAGGGCTTCGGCACTGAGCCCCAGTTCTTCGGAGCCGAGCAGCACAATGCCTTGTTTGGGAAACGAAAAAGAGGTAATCGGAGTACCCCCGGTTTCAAGCGCAAAGACAGGGAAATTGGCAGGAAGGGATTCAAGCGGACAATATTCCCACGGCAAAAAGCGGGTACACCCCATCGCCGAACGCTGCGCACGGGGTTGTTCGGGTGAAACACAGCCTTCCGACAACAACAATTTCTCTGCACCGAAAGCTTCCGCAGTGCGAAATATGGAACCAAGGTTAAAGGGTGCGCGGATATCTTCTGCATATACATAGATACCCGGATAAAACGAGCGCGTTACCGGAATCGCTGCCGAAAGTGCACCGCTCTGTGTTTCTGCATCAGGCATTACCGGATTCGGCTCGGGTGTATCGTACTTTGGTACATTGGTTCCGTAGCGCAGTCCCGGAGCGATTAAATCCCATTCGGAGGGCTGTACGCCGCTTTGCCTGTACAGTGCATGACGCAGTGTATTAAACAATACACGGTAATCTTTTGCTGTCAGTGTCTCCGCATGTAAAGCCGCAATATAGGATTGAACAACAGTGACAATAACGGAATCGGACGAATATATCGACACAAGGTGTGCACAAAGACCTTCAATATAAAATGAATCGCAGGAGAGAAGAACGTCCGAATACGATAAATCCGATGGGTACGCAACGCATTCGGATTCAAGTAATTCAAGGATTTTAATAATCTTGCGTATCTTTTGGGTAGTCGGAAGCCGGACAAGCTTAAAAAGCTCGATCATGCGTTAATATGCTTGCTTAAGCAGTTCAAATATATCATCGCTCCCCATCGGCTTGGGAATATAATTCATAAAGCTTAGCGAAACGGCATCTTCGGAAATAGCGACAAGCTGCTCAATGGATAAACCGATATCTTTTAAACGAGTGGGCAGATTAGCCTGAGCCAAGAGACGGCGAATTTCTTCGATAGCGGCCTTTGCTATAGCGAGCGGTTCGACACTTCCTGTATCGACATTCAGCATTCGTCCGATTTTTACAAGCTTATCAAGGCTCGATGTTTGTGCATTTGTAAGGAGATACGGCAAAAGGATTGTCCCGACTACCGAGCTGGAAATATTATAGCGGCTTGCACATGCAAGGGCGATGGCGCTGCCTAATCCCGGACTGGAAAAAGAAATACCGACGGCAGTTAAACAGGCGGCTTCCGCAATAACCGTTTCTCGGGAAGCGCCGGTGGAACGTCCATGCTGCGGGTCAAGCGACAACAAGAATCGATCGATTGCTTTTCCTAAAATCGTTTCCGACAAGAAGTTTGTTTTAGAAGAAATATAACCTTCAAAAGCGATACCTACACCTTGAAGAATAGTCGCAGTCGTGGCATTCGGCGCAAGATTCGAATAGCAGGCGGTATCAAACACACAGAGCTTATTAAGGTCTTTCCGCACTTTTAATAAATGAATTTTTCGTGAACGTACATCAACAATCGGGCTAAACGGTGTAAAGGTGAACGGCTCGCGGCATGTCGTAGGAACTTCGATAAACGGTAACGGTTCCGCCGTACATGGTTTACCTTCAATAAAATCATAGATGGAACCGCTTTCATTGTACAGCGAGGCAACGGCACGGCCTACTGCAACCGGCCCCATGCCTCCCGATGCGATAACGGCATCGATAAAGACTCCTCGTGCAAGACCTAATGCGTTTTCAATGATATCGGAGTCGGCGGATCGTTTTACCCCATCAAATACAAGAACAGATATTCCCCTTTCTTCCAACGCATCAATAACTTTTTTTGCAATACCGGTTTCATGCATCAGCGGATCAACAACAAATAAAAATTTCTTTCCGAATTGAACGGCTTCCGCGCCTATTTTTTCTATGGAATAACTTCCGAGGATAATATTTGATGAAAGCTTAAAGGTAAAATTAGACATACTCGTATTCCGCCTCTATTTCAGGTTTTTCGGGAGAAAATATACTAGCGTTTAAAGCCGCATCGAAACGACACAATACCATCCGGCTATGTGTCGCACTCTCTTAGAGACCGTAATCGTCTAATATCCTGTCAGCAACGAGTTCCAACAGAGCATTATTTATAT
>CAUPUT010000095.1:0-6436 GCA_963514615.1 uncultured Treponema sp. | reverse complement strand
TCATCCGGTTTGTTCCGCCGCCGATAATCCCGCGCAAACCGCCGGTACCGAATTCCAGTTGACGGTAGAAGCGGTCAAACAGCTCTTTTTCATCGTTCTTTGCGATGAGTTCTTCCACTTCTTTTGCAAATGACGGATCGGTTTCTTCCGCCATGTACTGCTTTGCAGATGCAAGAATTGTTTTACTATCCATGATCGAGTCTCCTCTAATAGTCAACGCAGCTTTCCGAAACCGAAAGCCTATCGGCTTTTTCTGTTTTGAACCATCCTCATATATCTAAAAACTCAATCGGTTTCCAGATATGGCTGTTTATTGAGTGTATCCTTTTTTTATAGATTACGCAAGGTAAATATCGAACGTTCCAGGGTAAACGAATCAGGTCTTATTTTTAGTAGTCCTAATTAGTCTGCGCTTTTTATCTGCGCAGACTAATGCGTTTACCCTATTCTGAAAAAAAATGTTTTAAAAACAGCCTTTCCATTAGTCTTTTGAAAAACATGTCCGGCGATAAGGCCTATTCGTTTTGAAGTTTTACCGAATCCGCTCTAACCCAGCCTTTTTTTTGCTTATTTTGAATATAGAGCCATTCAACACCACTCTCGGAATCTCCATCCCGTTTAATATATTTGCGGGTGGCAGTAGCCGATGCTCCTGCTTTCAGCATATTTACCGTTCTTGCAGAGTCTTCATCGGGAATACTTAAAAGATTGATATCGTCGATAGCCGTAACTTTTTCGCTGATTTTTTCAGCCGTAAGATCTTTCATAAAATTCTCTTCTTTTGCTATTGTTTCGGAAAGTGACTGTAAAACCGCAATAGTATCGCTATAAGGAGAACCCAGTTCAATTGCATTCTGGAACAGCTCCGTCCGTATGGTGTCGTTTTTCGATTCCATCGCAACCTGAGCGAGTATCATAGCCGAAACACTCATTTCATCGGTTTCCACTGCATCCCGTTTGACATATTTATCTTTAATACTCCATGAAGTAATCAATTCCGGATTATATGCCGCAATTTTTATAAATTTGCTATCGATCTTTTCAAGACTGTCTTTATACACCGCAACAATAGCATAACGAGGGATAAACTCATCCGTCATAGCCGCAAGGGATTCCGATTTATACAGCACAACGTCCTGCCCCGAAATAAAAGCAGCGATGGTATCGGGCTCATAAGAATACTCTTGAATCCAATAGCGCTGCCCGTTAAGCTCGACATGAAAAAATGTCCGTTTTTGTCCGTCTGTTCTTACGGCTTCTTTCTTTTCTCCCAAATAGAGCGCTTTATCGCCCAGAGAAGCCTCAGCCGCCCATTTCATTTTTCCTTCATCGTTTTCCGTATAAAGGCCCGCATTGTTCACATAAATAACTCCGCTAATGCCCATAGCATTCCCCATATCGGACGCAGACTCTTGTTTTGCATCCGTATGAACGGCCGCCGCTGCTCCACCGGCAGAATTATTCTCATTATTTGTGCTTTGTCTTTCATTTTTTGCACATGATACAATCTGTATAATTCCGAATACGGCAAACAGAACTATCTTATTTAGTCTTTTCATTTTATATACTCCTTGAAGCTCTATTATTATTTGATAGCAGCAAAGTGTCAATATTGTACAGACATGGTTATATGCTTGAAAAAAAAATAATTTTGTGCTTTTATAGGCGTATGCGCGGACGTACCGTCTTTTTATATCTTTATCTTATTATTATTTTTACCGTGCTTGTTGCAGGTTCGGCGATGTTGGGCTATTTGTTGGCAGAAACGGCAGCCGTAAAGCAAAGCGAACAATTCACCGCTTTTAATCCCGATTTACCAACCCGGATACTTGATATACGAGGAGACTTGATTACCGAATTCTCTTCCAACGAAAAACGGGAGATTATTAAATTCGAGCAAATATCTCCTGCATTGATTAATGCACTGCTTGTACGTGAAGACCGCAGCTTTTATCAGCACCGCGGTTTTACCGTTAAAGCGATTTTCCGCGCCGTCATCGGAAAGCTCACCCATAGAACACTCGGCGGCGGAAGTACCATTACGCAACAAATAGCGGGACTTTTATACTGCGACCGTACCGATATGAGCATTTCACGAAAGGTAAAAGAACTGTGGTGGGCGGTTCAAATGGAACGCCGGTATTCGAAAGACGAAATTCTCGAACTTTATTTGAACAAAGTCTATTTCGGCGGAGGTACCTACGGCGTAAGCGCTGCCTGCCGTTTCTATTTTGGCCACTCAGTAGCGGAAATCACCCCTGCGGAAGCGGCAATACTGGTTATTCAACTGTCAAGCCCCGCTAAATATAATCCTTTTGAATATCCGAACGTCGTACAGGAACGCCAGAGTTATGTTCTTGATGAGATGGTGCGTCTCGGTTATCTTACAAAAGAGGAAAGAGATGAGTCCTACGATGACTATTGGGCTCATTTCGATTATACCCGCACTGCTTCGTCTGCATGGTTTAATCGTGAAGACAAAGCCCGCTGGTTTTCCGAATATGTACGCCGCCAGCTTGAAACGATGATGTACGGTACGATGGACTTTTATTCCGACGGCTATATCGTACACACGACCTGTGACTTACGCCATCAGGCCGCTGCCGAAAAAGAGATGAGCGATTATATCCGCATTGCAAACACCCGGGTAAAGAATACCCGATCGCACCGCTTTGCGCAGAGCGAACTATACAGCAACATCACTGCGCTGGTTTCACTCACCTTTAATATTCCTGCACTCCATATCGACTCCGAACGGGTTCAGGCAAAAACACTCTCCTACTACCGCAGTAATTTGAATCCTATTGTGGATATGGCGGCAATGATCTTCGGTTTAAACAATCTAAAAATTACCGGTGCTAAAAGCACGGCAAAGGTGCAAGACGAACTTGCAAGAAAGACTGTTGAAGGAACATTCATCTGCTTGGAAAATAATACAGGCTATATTACCGCACTCGTCGGCGGAAGTAAATTCGATGAATCAAATCAAATGATACGGGCGACCCAAGGACGCGTCCAGCCGGGAAGCTCCTTTAAGCCGCTTCTATATTCTGCAGCCTTTGACACCAAATTGATTACACCGGCGACGGTGTTGGAAGATACACCGCAAGTATTTCAGAACCAAAGCGGCGTTCCGTATATTCCGAACAACTATGCAGGACATTGGCAGGGTACTGTTCTCGCATGGCGGGCTTTGGCACGATCGCTGAATATTCCGGCAATTAAGGTACTTGATACTATCGGCTTCGATGCAGCAATCAACCGATCCGCAGCGCTGCTCGGTATCACCGATCCGGATGAAATAGACCGCACGTTCCCGCGGTTGTATCCGCTTGCACTCGGCGTTATCAGCGTTGCTCCCGTTCAGATGGCAAAGGCCTTTGCCGTCTTTGCCAATCAGGGGCGGCGAGTTGACCCGATAGCCATCCGTACCATCGAAAACCGCAACGGCACAATTGTGATGGATCCCGAACGGGATTTACGGATCGAACAGCGGCGGAGAGGAAATGCGATGCAGGTTATCAGCCCTCAAAATGCTTATCTTATGGCTTCGATACTGCAGAAAACCATTACTGCAGGAACACTCGTGTATGCTTCAGGCAGCGGATCAAAATTCCGCTTTAAAGATAAAAAAACCGGTAAGTATTTTTCCATGCCTATGGCCGGTAAAACCGGCACAACTCAAAACTGGTCTGATGCATGGACGATCGGCTTTTCCCCATATTATACCGCCGCCGTTTGGTTTGGATACGACAAGGGGGGACAGTCGCTCGGACTTGATAATACGGGTGCAACACTCGCGGGACCTCCGTGGGCGAACTTTATGCAGGCTATCCATGAAGACATGCCGTATAAGGATTTCATCCGTCCTGAAACAGGCTTAACGTCCGTATCGGTTTGCTCAAAGTCAGGGATGCTGCCGACACCTTACTGCGATGAAGGAACGATATCGCTCTACTTTTTATCCGGTACACAGCCGACGAAAGCCTGCACCTATCACGAAGCCAATAATGTACTGTTAGAAATTGCGAAAGATCGTTTACGCAAAAGCAATTACAGCACAGGACAAGCGCCGGTCGATATTATCAAAACGGACGTACTCCTCGATCCGCGTATCTTTGAAGACCCCGAACCGACTAAACAAAGGCGGTCGGGAAATACTTCTTCTTATACAACGGATTCGTTTGCGGCCGATGATTTTACCGTACCTTCAGGATCCGACAATATCCTTAAATCCGCCCCGGCACTGCACTCAGGCGAAGATGCTCCCACAGCGGATCCGTCGGCGTTTAATCCGCAACAAGAGCAAACTACACAAAATTCGGCAACTCAACCGGGACAACCTTCGGGAACATCAGACGTGAACAATACGATGAAACCGCCGATTCCTCAAACGCATTTGGAAACCATCGACGAAGGAACTCCGTTGCCGTCTTTTCCACCTGCAGAATCGGAGCCAACCGAAAATGAATCCGAAAAAACAGAGCAAAACGGCACGATACAGGGAGAAGGTATCAATCCGTGGTTGTAATAGAGTATCTCTAAAAAACTGTTAGATTTTTGGGATACCTCAGCGGTATTTTGTCAAGAGCCTTAAGCAGTACGCAAACACACATCAGGGGGAAACATGACTGAAGAACCATACATCCGCCCGACATGGGACGAATATTTTATGGAAGTGTGCCGCGCAATCGCAAAACGTGCAACGTGCGATCGCGGCAGATCCGGCTGTGTCATCGCAAGGGACAATCAACTCTTGGTTACCGGCTATGTCGGCGCCCCCCGCGGATTACCGCATTGCGACGATGTAGGGCATCAGTTTAAAAAAATGCAACACGAGGACGGTTCCGTAAGTCAACACTGCGTCCGTACCGTTCATGCGGAGCAAAACGCTATTTGTCAAGCTGCAAAGCGTGGTATCAGTATCGACGGTGCAACACTCTACTGCAAAATGACCCCATGCCGAACATGTGCAATGCTGATTATCAACTGCGGTATAAAACGGGTGATCGCCGAAAAACGATACCACGACAGCATCGATTCAATCGAGATGTTTAAACAGGCAGGAGTTGAGCTTGAACATCTGAGTGATACTATTGAAGAATATCAAGGCCAATAATACTTTTGAAAATATACGGCACATCTGCGTTGTCGCTACGCCGAAATAAATGCTCAACGTATACCCGATACGTCTCCGTTTTATTTCGGCGAGGCTCCTAGCATCTGTGGCGTCTATTTTCAAAAGGCTTTTTTCGAGGATATACGGTGCATCTACTTCGTTGCTACGCACGAATTAATCCTCAACGTATCAATACCGCCACGGATGGCGGTGATGCAAATCAGAAACGTGTTTAGGCGTAAAACTAAACACGCAGCCCAAGAATGTACAGGACGTACATTCTTGGGCGTGCCTGCGGTACTTTTTTGTCGTACTCCTTGTATCTGCATCGTCTATTTCAAAAGGCTTACGGTAGGGCTCTATACGGCACATCACGGACAGGGATGTCCGTGGTTCCACGCAGTAGCGATGTTTTTGCCTCGCAAAAACTCGCGTTCAGAAGTGTACACGGATGTACACTTCTGAACAGGCTATTTTCAAAAGGCTTTTTTCGAGGATATACGGTGCATCTACTGCGTCGCATCATTAAAAGTGTACATCCGTGTACACTTTTAATGGCGAATTTCGGCAAAGCCGAAATATCGCTTCTGTTTAAACCAGCGGCATCCGTGCCGCTGCTGAAGATCCTCAACGTATCATAGATACGCCTCCGCTTTATTTCGGCTAGGCTCCTAGCATTTGCAGAACTGCCAAGGATGGCAGTGGTTTTATACAGGAGCGAGATTTGGGCTATGCACAAATCTCGTCGTTAAGCAGTTGTACACGGATGTACAACTGCTTAACAGGCTATTTTCAAAAAGCTTACGGTAAGGCTATATACGGCGCATCTGCGTCGTCGCATCATTAAAAGTGTATCTCCGTGTACAAACTGCTGCTTTAAAATGTTTTATATTTTCCGACGTTTAAATCCTTCGACACGGGCGCTTGCAGGGCAATCGAGAGGGCTCCTATCGCCGCGTGCCAAATAGCGGTAGCCTACTCCGGCAATCATGGCGGCATTATCCGTGCAGAGCTTGAGCGGCGGGAATATGCAGGTTAAACCTTTTTGTTCGGCGAGTTTTTCACGGAGCAGCGAATTTGCAGCAACCCCGCCGCCTGCGACAATCGTGTGCAGTCCCGTATCCTCAACCGCTTTCAGCAGAGAGCGCAGTAATATTTTAACGGCTCTTGATTGAAAGGCTGCCGCGATATTTTCGGGCGTTTTTTCATATCCGGGATTCCAGAATTGATCGATTTGATTGATAACCGCGGTTTTTAAGCCTGAATAGGACACGTCATACCGGCGGCCGGATTCGTGCAGTACCGGCATCGGGAAGT
>CAUPUT010000094.1:0-6464 GCA_963514615.1 uncultured Treponema sp. | reverse complement strand
CTTTATCACGCCGCCCGAACCCGATTGTCCGTCGCCGCATCCGTTAAGCGCCTAGTGCCGCCGCTATCCTGAACTTCATGATCCTTTTAGGACTAAGCCGTGCAGGAAAGACCTCTGTAGGACAGCTCCTTGCCGAACAGCTCAGCTGCCGGTTCTACGACACCGATGAGCTTATCCGTATCCGTACCGGCTTAACGCCACGAGAACTCTGCCGTCAAGCGGGCTTATCTGCGCTGCACACTGCGGAAGCCGCCGCCTTGCGTGAATGCTGTTCTTTACATGACTGCGGCGGTGTTGTCTTTGCCGCCGAGCCGTCACGACATCCCATCCCTTTGCCGCTACGAATCGACGGCTCAGCTGAGAAACGACAGGGTATCTTTGTAGAAAACTGCGCTGTCATTGCGGCAGGCGGCGGTATCTGCGATAATGCCGAAGCGTCCGCCATCATTGCAACGATACCGCTGAGGGTGTTCCTCTATGCATCGGAAGCGGCGCTTTTTGAACGCTTGACGCACGATGCGCTGCAAACCGGCTATTATCCTGCGTTTTTGCATTTTCTGCCTGTTGTGCAAAAAGCGGAAGCGCGGCGGCTTTTTGCGGAATTATATGCGCAACGCAACGAACTGTACCGCAAAAGCTGCAACCTCATTATCGATACTACCGGCTTGGACTGTCCCGCCATCGTACAGAAGATAGTGGAACAATTCGGTTATTTTTTGCATCTAATAGGGCAAACCGATCAGACAGAATAAATAAAAAGCGTAGAAGCATTGGAAGTGTGAGACCATTTGAACCGCAAAGAGGTTCAACTCTGGTCGAATAGCGCCAATGCTTCTGCGGGATTGCTAAAAAACGATCTGATACGTTTGCTTTGTTGTTTTGTGGTTTCCCCGCTGGAAAAAATCTTGTTTTTTTGCTATCTTTAGTCGGTGAAAAAGAAAATACTGTGCTGCCTTGTTTTTATAGGCAGCATGCTCTTTTTAAAAAGTTATATTTTAGATATACGGCGTATTTCGGGACATTCGATGGAGCCTGCCTTGTCCGATGGGCAGCTTGTCATTATATGGAAACTGGCCTATGGAATCCCGCTCCCTGCTGCAAATCGATATCTTTTCCGTTGGAAAATGCCGCAGGCGGGGGACACAGTGCTATATCATATAGACGGGCGGTTTGTTGTAAAACGCTGTGTAAAAACGGAAGGAACATCGTTACAGTTTATTTCCCCGCCGCAAGGAGAACCTGAAAGTTACGCGGCGCTCAAATTGGACGATACCGGAACAGTTGCACTTAATCGCATACAATTTAGAAACTTAGGCGGTTTTTTACCTCAAGCTGCACAACAAGTACCTGCCGGTTTTATCTTAGCGCTGGGCGACAATGCAGCTCAATCCCGCGACTCCCGCGATTACGGATTTGTTTCGGTCGATAGTATCTGCGGTCGATTATTATGGAACTAAATCATTTTATTTCTAAAAAACGCATTATCTTTTTTATCGGCATTCTGCTCATCTTTACCGGCATCCTCGTTGCAAAGTATGCACGTGCTATGCTGGGGCCGGAACCGGAAGAACGCGTTGTGAAAAAAACGCGTGAACGTGGTGCTATTTTAGACCGCAACGGAAAAATTTTAGCTGCGGCGACAACATTGTATAATCTCTCGGCGAATAAGACTTTGATCGGCGACATCAACCGGCTTGTCAATATCCTCTCGCCTATTCTCGAAATTTCGGAATCGGAGTTGCTGGATAAAATTCAAGATTCCAAATCGAATTTTTTATACTTAAAGAAGAAATTAAGCGAAAACGAAAAAGATATCTTAAAAGATGCAATACAGGAATACGAACTAAAGGGATTACGACTTGAAGCTATAGCAAATCGTATCTATCCTGAAAATGCCCTTGCGTCGACATTGATCGGCTATTT
Organism: uncultured Treponema sp.; assembly: GCA_963514615.1. Lineage (GTDB taxonomy): Bacteria > Spirochaetota > Spirochaetia > Treponematales > Treponemataceae > Treponema. The sequence goes on along the minus strand of CAUPUT010000094.1, from coordinate 4,541 downwards.
GGGCGACGACGGCAAGGGGCTGGCCGGTATCGAATACTCCATGCAAAACATCCTTTCTCCGCCCGAAGGTACTGCCGGTGCCGATGGGAACGGTTATACGGTCGCTTTAACAATCGATGCTTCCATTCAATATATGCTGCAACAGATAGCGGAACGGACAATGAAGAGTGCAAAGGCGGAGGCGGTTATTTTTCTTGCTGCCGATGCAAAGACGGGCGAAATTCTTGCATATATCAGCGAACCGTCGGTTGATTTGGCTCGGTTTTCTTCCAGTACGCAGGAAGAACGATTCGACCGCCCGGCATATTTTATCTACGAACCGGGGTCCGTTTTTAAGATTTTTTCGATGGCTTCTTTCTTAGAACTCGGTACGACAAAGGATACCGACATCTATACCTGTGATGCACAGTTTGCGTTTAAACCGCGTCAGTCCAATGACAAAAAAGATCAAAATGTGATCCGATGCCTGCGGGTACACGGTCAAGTCACGCCGCGCGACATTATCAGGTTTTCTTGCAATGACGGGATGGCGCAGATTGCCGATAAAACCGATATCGCAGCCTTTGCCGAAAAACTGCACGCATTCGGATTCGGGAAAAAGACCGGACTTGAACTGCCCGGAGAAGCCGCGGGGATTTTTGCACCGGTGTCGTCATGGTCTACCCGTACCAAGCACACAATCGCATTCGGGCAGGAAATCGGCGTTACATCCCTGCAAATTGTACAAGCCGCAACAGCCTTTACCAATAAAGGCAAAACGCTCAAGCTCAGTTTGCTATCCGAAATTCTGGATTCGACGGGAAAACCGGTGTACCGTCATAAACCGAAACCGCTGGAACAGGTTGTTTCGGCAAAAACCGCCAAAACCGTGCTCGGTTATATGCAGACGGCTGCCGATGACGGTACCGGTTCCCGCGCCTCGATTAAAGGGGTGCCTATCGCCGTGAAAACCGGTACTGCGCAGATGGCACAAGCGGACGGGCGCGGCTACAGTCCCACCGACTACCTTATCAGCTGTATTGGGATTTTCCCCGTCGATGATCCGCAGATTATCCTTTATATGGCGGTTATCCGCCCTGTCGGAGAAACCTACGGTTCTTTGGTCGCCGCGCCGGCTATTTCGGAAGCGGCAAATGCCATCATCGACTTCCGCGGCATGGGACGAACCAATGCGCCGAATGTAACCCATACCGGCATCATTCAATCGCACCGCCAAACACCCGTAACCGTAGGTGATACGATGCCCGATTTGCGCGGCACTCCCAAGCGACTGCTCCTCGACCTATTAAGCAGAACCGATATTACGGTTAAGTTGACCGGAGACGGTTACGTAACAACCCAAAGTCCGGCAGCGGGGACGCCGGTTGTAAAAGGAATGATCATTGAACTCACCCTTGAATAACGGCGCAGCTTCTACCGGTAACAACGTCGCTTCCATCGGTGCCGGAACCGCTTCTATCGGCGTACCCTTTACTATCGACACCGAGGTATTCTTTCGGAATTGTAACGACTTCACCGCCCGCTTTCCCGAACAGGCGGCAAGACTTGGGCTCAATCGACAGGAAACGGCTTTGCAGTGTTTACAAGCCGTACCGCCCGCCTACCGATTACTACAAGCAAAAGCAAAAGGTATGGAACGTACACCGACGCTGTCGGTAAACGGCAGCTTTGTGCATTCCAAATATAATCCCCAAGAAGAAGCCCGCCGAATCCTCGTCTCCGATTTTTTTCAAACCGCAGAGGTGCAAAGCCGCTGTATTTTTACAGGGCTCGGTTTAGGTTATCTTGCTTCGCAGTATATTGAACGTTTCCCCGCCGCCGAAGCGGTTATCGTCGAAGCGGACAGTAATGTTTTTATCTGTTTTTTAGCTTCACGCAGGCTCGATTCTTTTTTCCGGCACCGGCGCTTAAGCCTTCTTATCGGAATACAGCCGGAAGAGGCGGCCTCATTTCTCGCTTCGACGGGGTGGAATAGTAAGATACTGTTTAAAGCGCCTATTTTCGCCGAAGCGTATCGGCAATGGTATAAAACTTTTTTTACGCTGCTTGAGCGGAATAAAATGAAAAACAGCATCAACGCCAAAACGTTGGAACGCTTCGGTACACTGTGGCTGAAAAATACGGTAAAGAACTTAGGTCTGCTTTGCAGTACGGCAAAGGTCAGCTGTTTTAAAAATGCCTTTTCCGATGCAGCCGCCGTTGTTCTTGCGGGCGGGCCGAGTTTAACCGCTCATCTTGAGATCGTTAAAAAGAGCAGCAAAGGTTTTATCATTATTGCAGTCGATACGGCGATGCGGGCATGCCTGCGGGCAGGCATTACGCCGGATTTTATCCTCAGCTTTGATCCGCAGTATTGGAACTACCTGCATACGGCCGGACTGGACACGAGTAAGTCCGTTTTAATCAGCGAGGCGGCGGTTTTTCCGGCTGTGCTCAGGCAGTGTTATCGTGCCGTGTTTTTCTCCAATTCCTCGGTGCCCTTTGCTCGTTATCTTGAAGGCGAAGGGCAGAACGGCGATGAGGACTATACGCTTGCGGCGGGGGGTTCGGTTGCAACGACTGCGTGGGATTTTGCGCGGTATATCGGTGCAAAGCCGGTTATCATGGCGGGGTTGGACTTAGCCTACCCGCACAAGCAAACGCACTTTGCAGGCAGCACCTTTGAAGAAGCCGTACATACTCGCTCAACCCGCTTTGCTTCCGCAGAGCAGGCGAACTTCAACAGCTTGTATTCCGCCTTTCCTTCGCTGCATCAAGATTACGCCGGAAGTACGGTGTTAACCGACCGCCGGATGTTGTTGTATGCGTGGTGGTTTGAAAGTACGCTCGCCAAATACCCGGAGATTAAAACCTTTAACCTAATGCCGCGAGGGGTGCTCATCCCCGGAATGTCGGCCTGTTCTGCGGAAGATTTTGTCGGCTTGATCGGCGGCCTCCCGCGCACCGCCATCGACGAACGGCTGGAAGCAATTGTAAAAAATGCGTATTCCCAAACGTTTTTAGACGGGTGCGGTGCGCGGGAGCGGCAGTTAGCCGCCTCGGTCAAGGCAATGACCGAGGCCGCCGCCGATCTTGCAGCCCAAGCGGAAAAAGCCGGGGACTTGTGCCGTCGCTTAGCGGAATGCGGCGGAGAAGAAGGCACAGGAAAGAGTAGAAAGTCCGGCAACGGAAACCGTACACGTGAACAGGCCGCTTTAATTGCGCAGCTCAACACACTAGATGAGAAAATCAAAGACGGCTTTGCAAAGGATTTGGTTGAGGTACTTTGTTTTAGCGATGAAAGCACCGCCGACACCAGTGTGCCGCCTATGGCTGCCGCAGAAAAGGTTTACGGCAGAATTTGCCTGATGGCGCAACAAGTGCACGAGATATTTAAGAAACGGTAAAAAAACATTTTCTCGCTCCTCAACGGGATCTTTAGGATTTTTCTATCGGAATAATCAAATTTTTCTCAATATTTTAAAATATCCGCCGATAATGAAAAAAGAAGGGGACATTAAACGGCGGTAACAACATCCAGACGCCGTTTCTTATACACCCGAATGCAAGGACGGTTTGATGCTGTTGATCAAGCCGTCCTTTTCTTTTTTATATGCACTTTATCTTAGAATAAAGGCAATCGCATCAGAAGCATAAAGCAAATACCGCAGAATAAGAGACAGGGGAACCATTTGAACCACGGAGTGGCTCAATTCTGGTTACACGGTCTCTTATTCTGCGGGAGTATCCACAAAAGTTTCTGATGGGGTTGCCTTGATGTCATCTTCTTTAAAAAGCCATGTCAGCGCATCATCGATTGCTTTTGTAAGAACGAGTACGTGAATATTTTGTTTTTCTTTCTGTACGTATTTTTTCCAATACTGCAAAGAATGCTTTTTTAATTTTCGTTTTTCGGCTTCAATCCGTTTATCCGCATCATCCTTATCGATTCCGAGATAATGATAGAGACCATAGGCCATAAAATAGACGCCAAGCAGTCGGACAAGCGGTTCTTGTTCCGTTTCCAGCATACGCGAAAACTTTTCCGCTGCCTCACGATAGCATCTCAACATCTGTGCCGAGAATGCATCGTAAAAAGGTATCCACGGGGAAGTTTCATGCGGTTGTACGACAGTGCGAGCCATAAATTCGGCAAGTCCTTGATAATCGTTTGAAAGTAACTTAGCAGCGGCAAAACGGGATGCAAAAATTTTGATATATCCGGGTTTATGCTCTTCGAGTACACGTTCAAGCCGTTTTAATATTTCAAAATCTCCGAGTAAAATACTGATTTCACACAGCAGCCGTACTTTTTTAGCGGTAAGATGATGTTTTTCAAAAATTTCCGTTTCCAAATAGAGCGAAAGCGCAGGCCAATCTTCTGCTTCAAGGGTTGTTATAAGCTTCAAGTTGTTGATAAAGAATATATTCATTCCGATAAAGAGAATCATAAAAAAGAGAACGAATATCCAGTAGTTTTTGAAAAAGTTGCCGATAAATTCAGTACCGGCAGTAAAGAATGAAAAAGAAAGCACTGTAAAGAAGATGGTTAACAGAACAGC
>CAUPUT010000093.1:0-6505 GCA_963514615.1 uncultured Treponema sp. | reverse complement strand
TTACCGGTATTTCCAAAAGCGGCAGTTTTACATCCAATATCTCGGTGGTAAGTTCTTCGGTACCGATGCGGTCGTATACTTTATGCGAATCCCATTCCTCCAGCTTGGCAACCAGTTGTATCTGCTTTTGTTCTCGCACCGACCGAACCCCATAGAGCTGCATAATGTTGATAATGCCGAGTCCGCGTATTTCCATGTGATGGCCGATCATCTTATTGGCGCCCCGCCCGATCAAGCTGTTGCCGTTGATGCAGGTGATTTCTACCACATCGTCAACAATCAAGCGATGTCCACGTTCTACAAGCTCCAGTGCCGTTTCGCTTTTTCCAACTCCCGAATCACCTAGAATAAGAATACCAAGCCCGTACACTTCTACCAGAACGCCGTGTATCGCAACTGTCGGGGCAAATACATTGGAGAGAACACGCATCAGCCGCACGGAAAGCTCACTGGAAGAAAGATCCGTTTGCAGTATGGGACATTCCGTTTCCTGCACCAGCTCTAAGAACACCGGATGCGGAGAAATATTATGAGAAAAAATACAACAGGGAATATCGTAGGTTAGCATCTTTTTTATGTTTTCGACGGTATTGCTTTTGATAAGTGTTTGTAAATAAGCGCATTCTCCTCTGCCGAATAACTGGACGCGTTGATATGCAAAGGAATCGAAAAATCCTGATAGTGCGAGTCCGGGACGGTTTAAATCCGCAACGGTAATACTGCGCGTCAAACCCTTTTGTCCGCACACGCAATGTAAATGAAGCGCATCATGTTCCGTTAAGTCGAGATCGAGTAATTCAAGTACCGTTAAACTTTTAGAAAGCATATACGCGAGTATAGCGCAGCGGCATATCTTTGTAAATGTGTTTGCCCGAGCCTCAATCTTTCAAAGCCTTGAGTTCGGTTTTGAGCGAGGCGCTTTCGCGTGATTGACGTAGAAGACGGTCGGCGAGAAGACGCGACAAAAAGATACCGTAATGGGGATACGCTTCGATCAGCTTCATAAATTTCATTTTAGGTACTTTAACCAACGTTCCTTTTCCGATTGCGACAATTGTTGCCGACCGCGTATCATTTGTAAGGAAGGCCATCTCTCCGATAAAGATATCCGCCGGTGTCAGCACCGTTAACAGCGTATTGTTGACATAGACGGCATAGCGGCCGGAGCGGATATAAAAGAGGTTATTCGATTCGTCACTTTGGCGGCACACTACCTGCAGATGATCAAAGTGAAAAATTTCCTGCTCCCGCAAAATCGCCGGTGTCAGATTGGTACTATCCTTCTGATTCGGTACCTCGAATGAAACCTCGTTCCCCGCATCATTATAATACAGCTCCTTTACAAAGCTCTGACTCATCTTAATGCCCATGCCGTGTAGTCCTGCCTCAAAAGGTGCGTCAAGTGCGGAACGCCAGTCAAATCCCGGGCCATCGTCTTTGATAGTAATCCGTGTGCGTTCAGGAGAAATATCATACGTAATGAGCACCTTTTTTGTCTCGATTGACGGATCCATCCGTTTTATCCTAATCAGCTCAAGTACGTCCTTTCCCTGCTTAAGCCACTCGGTTTTTTCCTCATAGCTGATATTGCAATTACCGTGTTCAACGGCATTTAACAGCAGCTCCATCATCGCACCTTGAAATGCGCTCCGTTCGGCTTCGTTAATACGGTCGGTATTATAAAGATAAGTAGAGATAAGATTTGCGTAGAACATAATTTCAAACGGATCGGTTTCACTGGTAAAACTGCCGTGCTCATGTTCGTTTGTGGTATGGCTCATGCCGCGGTTAACTAAAAAATGTCCGTGAGAGTTTAATATTTTGATAATCTGTGCAACATATTGCTCAAACTCATTGCGTGTTAAAACGAATAAAAAGTTAGGCTCTTTCCGCTGCGTCAGCGTTGCCTTTTGCTCCTGTGAATCGGTAATCGCAATAACGCCTCCGAACAGCAACCATGGATCATCCTTTACCACTTTAAGGCACTTTTCCGCTTGAACCGCCTGATCCCCGAAATCGATAATTTTAATCTCCGGCATCTCGTATCGGAAAGCTGCAAGTGCTTCGGTATAATCATGTAACTGTTGCGAGATAATACTGAAATTGGCTTGCTTACACGCCTGTTCCATCGCCTCTACTGTGGTTACAATGGTACTGACAATCGGAATCTTCTTCATAACTTTTACCTTTTTATGCGAAATTTTAGCTAAAATTTCGCACAACTTTTGTAGAAAGACGGGCAAACGCATCAGAAATAGTTTAAGCGCTGCCTTTCATGCAAAATTTTGCTAAAAATTTTGCACATTTTATTTTGAGAAGCAGGATAAACACATCAGGTTATTAATCAAATATCGAAAAATAAAGAGGCTGTGAGACCATTTGAACCGCGAAGAGGTTCAATTCTGGTTGAACAGCCTCTTTATTTTTCGGGGTACTATAAAAAAGCTGATGTGTTTGCCCAGACTTGGAGAGAGTATAGCATAATTTTATTTTTCATGCTACATTTTGTTTCATTCATGGAAAACCTATCATTTTTGCCGGGTAGTCCGCTTCCTGCCGGTGCTGCCGTCTATAGCGATGGTGTGAATTTCAGTATCTTTTCCCGCAATGCCTTTTCGGTAACGTTGGATATCTTTGAAAAGTGTGAAGATTCCGCGCCTTGCTGTTCATACACTTTTGACCCTTATGTGAATAAAACAGGAGATATCTGGCATGTCTTTGTTAAAGGTTTACCGAAAAATGCCTTATATCTGTACCGTGTGGACGGCCCCTTTGCTCCTTATGAGGGAATGCGTTTTAATGTCGGCAATTATCTGCTTGATCCATACTCGCGGGGACTTGCCAACACGGAATCCTTTAACGGAAATTTTGCCGCACAAACGCCGCCCCCTCATATAGACGGCGACTTGGCTTTCTTAACCGAACAGTCAGCTGCTCATTTTCCTAAATGCATCGCGGTAGCTCACGATGATTTTGACTGGCAGGGCGACCATCCTCTTAATTATCCGCTGAAAGACTGTATCATCTACGAAGCGCATGTAAAAGGACTTTCCTGCCATCCCAATGCACCGCAGCAGCACAAGGGAACCTATCAGGGTATTATCGACACCATCCCCTACTTAAAAGAACTGGGCATCACCAGTATTGAATTGCTGCCCATTCAGGAATTTAACGAGCATGAACTCACCAGAATAAACCCGCGGACAGGCACCGTGTTAAAAAATTATTGGGGATACAGCACCATCGCCTTCTTTGCACCTAAATCGTCTTATGCTTCCGACCGTGAAGGTATTGGAGCCGTATTTGAGTTTAAACGGATGGTACGCGAACTGCATAAAAACGGCATCGAAGTCATCCTCGACATCGTATTTAATCATACGGCGGAGGGGAGCGAATTCGGCCCGACCCTTTCGTTCCGCGGCTTGGACAATACCATCTATTATATACTGGAAGATAATGCACGTTATTACCGCAACTACTCAGGCTGCGGCAACACCTTCAACTGTAATCACCCGATTGTGCAGACCTTTATCTTAGACTGTCTGCGGTACTGGGTTATCGAAATGCACGTCGACGGCTTCCGATTCGACCTCGGCTCCATCTTGGGCAGAGATCAAAAAGGAAAGCTTATGGATAATCCGCCGACCCTTGAGCATATTGCCGAAGATCCCATATTGAGAAAAACAAAGATTATCGCCGAGGCATGGGATGCGGGCGGCGCCTATCAGGTTGGGAATTTTCCCGGCGGCAGGTGGGCAGAATGGAACGACCGTTTCCGCGACGATGTGCGGCTCTTTTGGCGCGGCGATTCCTCCCATGCTAGGGAGCTTGCAACGCGCGTAACCGGTTCCGCCGATTTGTACTTTGGCAACGGACGGAAGCCTTTTCATTCCATCAACTTTGTTACCAGCCATGACGGCTTTACCCTCTACGATTTATTAAGCTACGATAAAAAACACAACGAAGAGAACGGAGAAAACAATCGGGACGGTACCGATTTTAATTGCAGTTATAACAACGGCTTTGAAGGGAAAACCGAAAACACCCGCATCGAGACTTTACGGAAGCAAAAAGCAAAAAACATCCTGCTAACGCTCATTTTATCGCTGGGAACCCCGATGTTGACTGCCGGAGATGAGGTTCTGCGGACACAACGGGGAAACAACAATCCTTACTGCCAAGACAACGAGATAAGCTGGTTCGATTGGTCGCTCACACAAACCAATGCCGACATACTGACCTTTGTAAAAAAATTAATCCGCCTGCGTAAACAGCATCCGGCGTTCCTGCGCTCGGAATTTTTAACGGGAACGCAATCAGACGGGCGGCGTAAGCAGGATATCAGCTGGTATGATGCACAGGGCAATACCCCCGATTGGAACCAGCCTTCATCGTTTTTAGCGTATTTCCTTGACGGTTCCGCAGCGGAAACGAGAGCCGAACGCGATGATAACAGCTTCTACATCATATTAAATAGCGGCAGTTTAGACATCACCGCAACGATCTGCCAACCTCCGCAAGGGAAGTATTGGCATCGACTAATCGATACATCCTATCCGGCTGGGGAAGATTTTGCAAATCCCGAGCAGGCGCCGCTTTTGGAAAACCAGCAAAAATATGTTGTATTAGCCGCGACAGCCGTCGTGTTAATTCTAAAATAAGAGGTAATTTATGTCTCAATTAAAAGAAGACTTACGAGCAAGCATTTTAGGCAAGCTGAAGCGGAATTTCAGCAAGGACATATCCGAAGCAACAATACGTGAACTCTATGATGCCGCGGCAAGCAGTATCATGGATAACATTCAGTCAAACATATCTGCAACCCGAACCGCGCAAGAAAAGCCCGATGTACGGCAAATGTATTATTTTTCCGCCGAATTTTTGATGGGACGAGCGCTTTCAAATAATCTGAACAACACCGGCATGCGCGCCGTAATGGAAGAACTTTTAACGGAACTTTCCGCATCATATCAAGATATTGAAGATGAGGAACCCGATGCAGGGCTTGGAAACGGCGGTCTCGGTAGACTCGCCGCCTGTTTTTTGGACTCGCTTGCAACGCTCGACTACCCCGGACACGGCTACGGTATCCGCTACCAGTACGGTATGTTTGAACAGCGGATAGAAAACGGCTATCAAGTGGAATATCCCGACAACTGGCGTCGTTACCGCGATCCGTGGGAAGTGCGCCGCGACGATTTGGCGGTAACGGTGCACTTCGGCGGTACCCCGATATGCACCCAGCAAGCAGACGGCACTCTGCTCTATCGCTTGGAAAATGCCGAGGAGGTTATCGCGACTCCCTATGATATGGCGATCATCGGATACGGCACCAAAACCGTCAACCGCCTGCGCCTTTGGGAAGCTTCCTCTCCCGACGGCTTCGACCTCCAGCTCTTTAACAATATGGAATACACCGCTGCGGTTGCAAAGCAAAACTCCGCAGAAAATATCTCCCGCGTATTATACCCCAACGACACCGGCCCGTCGGGAAAGGCGCTCCGTTTAAAGCAGCAATACTTTTTCACCTCCGCAAGTTTACAGGATTTGGTGCGTTCGTTTATTCATAAACACGGTACGAATTTTACCGACTTTCCGCGCTATAATGTTATCCAGCTAAACGATACGCACCCCGTCGTGGCAATCCCCGAACTGATGCGCCTTTTGATGGACGAACACCACCTCGGCTGGGATGCGGCATGGGCGATTGTTACCAAAACCTTTGCATACACAAACCATACGATTTTAGCGGAGGCTTTGGAAAAATGGCCGATCGAGATATTCCAAGGGCTGCTGCCGCGCGTGTATCAAATTGTAGAAGAGATAAACCGCCGCTTCCTGTTGGAGCTGCGGGAAAAATATCCGAATGATTGGAAAAAACACAACAAGATGTCCATTATCGGTGAAGGGAAAATCCGTATGGCATGGCTCGCGATTGCCGGTTCGTTTTCGGTCAACGGTGTTGCGGCGCTGCACACCGAAATCCTTAAAACCAAAGAGCTGTCCGATTGGTATAACCTGTATCCGCAGAAATTCAACAACAAGACAAACGGTGTTACCCAGCGCCGCTGGCTTTTAACTGCAAACCCCGCGCTTTCGGCCTTTATCACAAAGCATATCGGCGACAGCTGGATTAAAGACCTTACGCAGCTGCGGCAGCTTGAAAAACTGGCGGATAATCAGGACGCGTTAAACGAATTAATCGCGATAAAAAAACACAATAAGGAGCGGCTTGCGGAGTTCCTCAAACGGACGCAGGGTGTTGTGATCGATCCCAACTCGATTTTTGACGTGCAGATAAAACGGCTCCACGAATACAAGCGTCAGCTCTTAAACATCTTGCATGTGATGACGCTCTATAACAGAATTATCGAAGACCCGACGTATGATCCGATTCCGCATACCTTTATCTTCGGTGCAAAAGCGGCGTCGGGCTATCGGCGGGGGAAGCACAACAATAAAAAGAATAATAACAGTGGCGGCCGCCCCCACAAAGAACAACCGG
>CAUPUT010000092.1:0-6510 GCA_963514615.1 uncultured Treponema sp. | reverse complement strand
TCCTTAGGATTATATGCTTTTTCCAATTCAATCGTGTGCAATATGTCTTCCATGATGCTCTTTTCCTCCCGCTGCGTTTTTTCTATAAATTTCTATAATAGGTAGGTATTTTAGTTATTTTTCGGCTATCGTTCAAGGGCGAGATTTAATTCTATCGAAATCGATGCATATTTTGCACAGCATAGATGAGTTTTTGTACGGTATCTGCAAATGCAGCTGTACTATCTTCATAGCACATTTTAGAGGTTTTCCTTAGATTTACTTGCGATGTTTTACTTTAAGTCATTGCGATATAAAGACTTAAACAGAAACTCGTTATCAGCTTTGCTGATGAGGCTCCTTCTAAAAATCTAACCGAGTTTTTAGAGATGCCCTAGAGTTTTTAAAGAGACTCATTATCATAACATTTGTTAAAATATCGGATATCACCTAAAATTCTATCCGTGGCGAGAGTCGGCGTAGCCGCTGCGCAATAATGCGGGGTTTCCGTGATGCCTCACTGCAATAAGTTCGGCGGCGATGGAAACAGCTATCTCTTCCGGAGTTTCCGCTCTGATGGGGAGACCAATGGGCTTATAGATGGAATCAAGGTATTCTTTGCTAAGACCTTCATCGGCAAGAAGTTTTACAACCGCCGCATTTTTCTCAAATGAACCGATCATTCCAATATAGGCAAGTTTTTTACCGTACAGATAACGCAGCACATCCGCATCGCAGCGATGACCGCGAGTTACCGCGACACAGTAAACATTTTCATGAAACTGCAGAACGGGATGAGGAATCTCGGCGGCTTCTTGCATCACAGTACCGTCTTGCGCAGGATAAGTTAGCCCTTCGGAAAACAGCTGTTCCAATGGGCAATAAAGGCGCCGTGCATTTGGAAATAACTCCTCTGTGATACAGTCGGAACGGTCGTCCCAGACGGTAACGCGAAATCCGATAAAAGCGGCAACTTTTGCAAGCGCTCGCCCGACATGTCCGCCGCCGAAGATAAACAGTTCGGGATCATCCCCTATCTTTTCAAGATACACTTGGATAGAACCTCCACAAGCAAGACCTTCTTCCGCCGTAAGATTTTTCTTTATGATACAGGTAGTATCGCCTATTTTCAACATTTCCCGTGCTTTTTTAATAATCTCATGCTCGGAAACACCTCCTCCTACCGTACCGCGAACCGTTTCCGGAGTTACCCACATCGACGTTCCTGCTTCCCGCGGCGAAGACCCGTGTGATTCGATAATCGTGCATAACACACCCGTAGTACCGGAAGTCGTATCGGCCGTAACATACTTTAAAATCTCGGTATCCATAAACTATTTATCCTCTTTTTGTTCCAGAGCTCTCTCATTTTCGAGGATCATCGATATATCGGTATAAATTTCGGATTGATACGAACTTCTTGCGTTCAGCATATTTTGCGTATTCAGGTAGGCCAAACCGACAGACTTTGCTCGAATCATTGTCTGCGGATTTCTGGTCAATGCATCCCAAGCACGGGTCGCCTCTGCGTACAATGCAAGAGCACGTCCGTTTCTCTGCAAATCGCCGGTACGTTCGGATAATCTATTGAGCGTTGCCCCCAAGTTATTAGCCACATGCATATAACGCTCAATAAAAGCCGCATCATCAGGCCGAGTACTCAATAGCGCATGCTCTTTCCGTGCACGCTGCGCATTCAACAGCCCTAAAAGTTCTTCGTATGCAGCTAAGGCTGCAAAATAATCCCCCCGTTTAAAGAACGCATTTCCGAATCCATACAACAGGTTCTTATCATTTGCTTTTTCTGCATACGCACGGCTCATTGCCTCTATCGCCTGTCGGTAATTTTCTTGCTGATAATATATATAACCGATACGATAGTTTATCGAAGGCGTATTATACAATTCCTTTACCGCATTTTGATAGTTTTCGAGCGCCGAATCAAAATTATACGAAATAAAGTAATCGATATCCCCGTAATCCGCATAGAGCTTACCGATATCCTTATTCGGCGGCAGCGGTTTAAAGGCGGTATAATCGCGGTATATACTGAGCGCATCGGCATAGAGTGTTTGAGCTTCGAGATATTTTTTTTGATCTACCAGCTGCTCGCCCAAAAGGCGCATTGCATCGACATAACGAACGATACGTCGAGCATTCATCGGAGCAGCCGTCTCAAATAATTTAATCGCTTCGGTTAAATTTTCTATTGCACCGTCTTGTTTATTGTTATAGATAAAGAAGCGCCCTAAGTTATAATAGGCTTCCGGCATAGCTTTATCCGTCTGTACAGCTTTTTCCAACAGCATACGCACATCGTCGATTTTTGCACGGAGCTGTTCCGAATCAAGCGGCTTAGGATTATATCGTTTTTCAAGTAAATACCCGCTCAATTCGGTAAGATTTTCCGCACCGATTTTCGTTATGCGAGACGAAAAATGATCTTTTAAATTCAGCACTTCTGCAAGGTTATCGGTACGAATAAAATACCGCATCATCCGCAATAGGAACGTATCGTTTTCGCCGTACAGTTCGATTAATCTACTGTAAATTTTTACCGCATCCCCGTATTTTTCGGGATCCTCATCAGCCCAATTCATGTATACGTCACCGAGCGCAAGCATTCCGTCTTTATCGTTGACATGTTGATCGAGCACACGACGGCGCAACACCGTTTCAGCCTTTTCGTAGTTGCGCAAATCGGTACTCAGCATATCGGCGTATTCCAAGCCGCCTTGCTTATCGTTATTAAAATCATAAATAAGACGCAGGTACATTTTTTCCGCTGCGGTAAATTGCTTTTTCGTCCTAAATGCACGGGCATACGAAAAATACCATTTTTTCTTCCGTTTATATTCACCCGCTTGATTGAATTTTTCTATCGCGGTTTCATACTGACCGTTTTGCAGATAAGAGTAACCTGTTTTATAAATCGATTCCGCAGTTACCGGTTTGTAAATAAACTGCCACGATAAAACCGAAATACAGAACACCAGTATAAGCGCGATAGCGGACATAACCGCCACGGGCAAGAACCTATGCATGAACCAATACTTAAAGGTTTGTTTTTCTTTTTCGTATTCTTCAACACTCTTCCGTTGGAAACCGCGCGGAATAGGAATCGATCTATTGATTATTTTTTCAAGTTTATTGACAACTTTTTTAAGCGAATCTTTTTCCAATACAAAACGGATAAAATTCATCTTGTTTTCGGGACGATCATCGCCGTTTGCAATATAGTCCTGAATGGCAAGCTGCACATTAAAGGGGAAAGATTCAAGTCGATTTAAAAAATTAAAATAGTCATCATCCGATATTGTTAAGGCTTCGTCTTCTTCTGATGTGCCGGTACTCTTTGCAATAACGGAGTCAAACATCTGCGTATGAGCATCGGCAGAAAAATCTTTAAAATTATCGGGAAGATTAAATTGATCGTCGGCTACTTCCGTTATGTCGCTTTCGAGCGGATTTTCTTCCAACGAAAAACCGCTTTGCTCTCCTGCATTGCTTTCTTGCTGAGGAAAAAAGGCGTCAGGGCTGTGATCCGGCACACCGATACCGTCAAAACCGGCATCGATACCGGAAATCGGCGGAATGTCAAGCGGATTGGAATCCGGAGTATCCATGCTAAACTCAAATGACGATGCATCCGCTCCGTCATCTGCCGATTCGGCTGCAGGCTCATCCCTATTTTCGGAAAGGAGTAAAAGCTCGTCCATATTTTCCAAATTATCCGATGTATCGGAATCGCCGACAGCAGTATCGGAAGCTGCAGGTGTTTCGAGCACTGATGTTTCATCGGATACGGGAAATTGCGCTGTTTCCTCATCTTCATCCATATTCAAAGCAGCACTGGGATTCGGAAAATCATCAGATTCGTCCGAAACGGAGGACGCTTCGGAATCACGAGAAATATCATCGGAGAGAGAATCTAAAGCCGATAAATCGATGTCGGGAATAGTAATATCGGGGATGGTGCGTTCTTCTTGGAGCGTATCATCCGCCGGAACCTCGTCGTGTTCATCCAACGTTTCCACATCTTCAGGAACCGTATCATCTGTTTCCGTGCGTTCATTCACTTTTATCGGTTCCGGATTAAAATCGAAGGAGGAAAGCATATCGTCAAAATTAAACGGATCGTCGTCAGCGCCGGACGAAGCAGCATCGTCATGCAGCTCCTCGGAGAGTTCACCAGCATTAGAAAGTTCCGGTGCATCATTCGGAATATTTTCCTCGGATAGTCCTTCATCGAAATCAGGTTTGCTCAATTGGCCTAAACCATCGAAAACATCCGTATCGGCATTAACATCTTTATCGTCAAAATCAGTATCAAAGTCAAAAGAACCGACGTCTTCGACCGGCATCTGCTCAGAAGATTCAGAGTCAGCTGTATCGGATGCACCCGCATCGTTTTTGGATATATCGTCAAAATTAAAAGAAGAAAGAAATGTATCCATGTCGGAGGTATCAGGCATTCCTTCTTCGTCGACGGGATACGCATCGCCGGAAACAATCTCGGGTTCATCGGACTTAGTGCTCGGACGGTCGGATTGGGAGTATTCGGCAATACCCGTATTGTCTGTGTGAACGCTTGCGACATCTTCGTGAACGGGTGCTGTACCGGTTGACCTATCTTCGTCGAAGCTTACAAAAGAATCACTACCGCTATTATCGAGATCGGTGGGGAAAGGGGTATCCATCGATACATCGGGAGCATCAGTTACCGGCACCGTATCAAACATATCGGAAGCAGGCTCCGTAAGTTTTTCGGATACGGGTTCGGATTTAGGAGCTTCGGACGGATTACCGCCCCCATCGGCAGGTTTTTCCGCCTCTGCCGGCAGCAAAGCATCAAGATCGATATCGGGAACTTCCGCCGGATCCGGCAACGGAAGTTCGTCATAGACCCGTTCGCCCCATCGAGCGGTTATTTGATCTTCGTGAGCAATATTTTTCAGTTCTTCTCTAAACTTGGTAATTTCATTTAAATTCGGCATAAACGCGCACAAAAGCCCCTTTCTCTTGTAATTTCGGCATTTTTAGCATACATCTTAAGGAAGCGCCGCAGACTCCACATTTCTCACTAAGAAATGAAGCTTTAAGAAGTTTCCTCCGGATGCGAGAAGTTTACTCACTCTTTATAATACTGATTAAACACTTGCGTAATATACTCTTGATCCGCAACGCCGCCCAATTCGCGAATGGAATGCATTGATAAAATAGGATTGCCGATATCGACCGTTTTAATCATCAAATTCGTTGTCGTAATCGGCCCGATGGTTGAACCGCCTTTTATATCGGAACGGTTGACAAAGTTTTGACACGGAACGCCGGCTCTTGCACAGAGATCTTTAAATATCCCCGCCGAAATTCCGTCACTCGCATAGCTCATCGACGCGGCAAGTTTTACCACCGGCCCGCCGTTTACAAGCGGGAAGTTGGTAATATCGTTTTTTTCAGGATAATTGGGATGATAAGCATGAGCCTGATCGGCAGAAATGAGGAAAGAGCGGCTTAGCTGCTGCTGGAACAGTTCAAACCATTGCTCACCTGCCTCGCACTGAGCAATCGTAATCCGCTTGAGCGTATCCGCAAGGAACGGGCTTCCGGCGCCCTGCATTGTTTCCGAGCCGACTTCCTCGTTATCAAAGATACAGGCAGCTTTTACATAATCTAACGGAGCATCTTGCGCAATCAGCGCATCGAGAGAAGCATAGGCCATCCCGAGGTTATCGATTTTTCCCGTTGAGAAAAACTCATCGGAGTAACCGCAAAAACTCCCCGGCTGTGTATCGTGCAGATAGAGATCAAAATCGAGAATCTCGTCCACCGATACTCCCAATTGCTTTGCCAAAAGTCTGACCAAATAGCCGTCTTTTTCAAACTTTTTATTGACGATGCCGAGCAAGGGCAGCAAATCCTTTTGACGTTCGATTTTATACCCGTCGTTCACCTCACGGTTCATGTGAATAGCGAGATTCGGTATGATAAGCGGAGCACCCTTAAACGAAACCAGTATATCCTTTGGCGCAAGAGGATCGTCAGTTCGCACAACGACACGTCCCGCTGCCGAAAGCGGACGGTCGAACCATGTCGAGAGGATCGCCCCGCCGTACACTTCGGTATTGAGCTTGAGGTAGTGATCCTGCACCGTTACTTCGGGATGCGGCTTTATCCGCAAGCAGGGAGAGTCGCTATGACTGCCGACAAGCTTAAACCCGCGCGCTTTCTTCCCGCGGCTCATCTGCCATGCAATAAGAGCGCTGCCGTTTGCAGTGACAAAATACTTTCCTGCCGGTTTTAACTGAAAAGCATCCGAAAGATTGAGACGGGTAAAACCGGCAGTCTCAAGCTTTTTACCGGCATTTTCAATCACATGATACACCGACGGGCTTTGATCGATAAACCGCATCAGTTCACGGGCATACTGTTTTTGCATCGCCATATCTATACTCCTTGAGTGGCTGCAGGGTAAACGCATCAGACGTTTTTTGAATATCCCCGCAGAATAATGGAGGCTGTTCAACCAGA
>CAUPUT010000091.1:0-6516 GCA_963514615.1 uncultured Treponema sp. | reverse complement strand
CTGCATCGGGGTTGTTGATTTTCATACGGCAAGCTCCGGTATGTATCGAAGTCCGCCGTACAAGAGGTATCTTGAAAAACGCTCTTTTAAGTGTTTCCAAGATACCTGCGTGCCTTATTTATTTTTCCGTATAGTCAACGGTGATAGTTTTTTTGTCATCATCAGCCTTTATGGTGTAAGAAAAATATTGGCGTATCTCCTTCTTTTTTTCCACACCGTTGACCTTGGCTGTCCACTGAACATCTTTTCCGGTAGCGGGTTTCGCAGTAAAGAATAACAGATCCTTCTCATACACTTCGTCGCCTGTCTTGACAGTTGTCGTATTATTGTCTTTTGTGCAGGTCATTTTGTTAGAATCAAAGTTTATAGTCGCTTTTGCTGCTTTTTTTGTATTATAGCTAACGGTAATAGTTCCATTGTCTACATCATTACTGACTACAGTGTAATGAAAAGCTGTTTTCGTATTTTTATCTACGCCGTTGACACGCCAGTGGTCAATGAGTTCACCTTTAAGTAGTTTCGCGTCAAAGTTAAGCTCGTCTCCTTCATACACCGTGTCCCCATTATTGACAGGCTTATTATTTTTATTGCATTCCATTGTCTGAGGATTAAACGTAATAGTGGTTTTCCATTGTGCGTAGAGCGTAATGTTCGCAGTAACGGTATCGGTTGCAAAGTTCCACTGCGAGTTTTTATACCACCAGCCGCCGAAAGCAAAAGGCTCCTTCTTCGGATCAGGAGCCGGTTTTTCAACTGTTTTACCGTGTTCTACCTGCTTAGACTGGGGGGGTATCGGTGCGCCGCCTTTCGCATCAAAAGTTACCCTGTATAACGTTGGGGTAGAATTTGAAGAGGGGCCTTTACAACTAAGAAACACACTTAATCCCGACACCATAAGAAACAGGAGGGGAATGCCTCGTAACATCTTTCGAATCTTCATAATGGTACTCCAAAAAATAAATTTGTTCTCGATAATATCCCCCCCCCCCCCTTAAAGTCAAGTGTATGATTCACTTTTACTACTCGATTTTGTATACTTATGATTATGATTAAAGCATGTATTTTTGATTTGGATGGGACATTGACCGATACCGTTCGTACGCTCGCTTATTTTGTCAACGCCGAAACGGCGAAGCACGGATTCCCCTCTGCACCGGTGGAACAGTTTAAGTATTTTGCGGGCAACGGAGCCCGGACGCTTATTCATCGGGTATTGGCATATCATGGTGTTACGGATGCAGCGTTGGAAGATACGATTTTACACGATTACAACGCAGCGTATGATGCGGACTTTTTATACTTGTGTACTTTGTATGACGGCGTTGCCGATATGATTACAGCATTGCGTAATCAAGGTGTCCGGCTTGCGGTTCTTTCGAATAAACCGCAGCCGACTACGCAAAAAATCATCAAAGCTTTTTTTGATGCGGGAACTTTTTCCGCCGTTTTCGGTCAACGGGAAGGCGTTCCGCTCAAGCCCGATCCCGCCGGTGTGTTTGAGATTTTAGAGCTTTTACACTGCCAAAAACAGGAATGCCTCTACATCGGAGACACAGCCGTAGATATACAGACCGGAAAAAGCGCGGGGTTGACTACTGTCGGCGTTCTCTGGGGTTTTCGAGACCGTGCCGAATTGGAAGGCGCCGGTGCAACTTATATAATCGAAAAACCGTCGGAGCTGCTGCCGCTTGCAACCGCAATTCGGTAATTAGTCTTTTTTCAAAAATAGAATAAGTGCAATCGTGCAGATAATGATATACCCGGCAATGCTGTAGCGGTCGGGTATTTCGTGGAACAGCAAAAAGCCGAACGCCGCAGCAAAGAGAATTTGTGTATAGTCGAAAACGGCGATGTTTTTTGCCGGTGCATAGGAGTATGCCGCAGTAACGGTAAATTGTCCTCCTGCCCCCGCAGCTCCGGCGGCAAGCAGCCAAAAAAGTTGCTGCAAGCTCATCGGTTCAAAGCTGTAGAGGAAAAAGGGCAGCAATATCAGCATGGAGACGGCGGAAAAGAAAAACACCACAAATGTACCGGATTCTTTATGCGTTAAAAGGTACCGGACACAGGTGTACGCGCCGCCTGCACAGAGACCGCCGAAGCAGGCGATAGAAGCTGCAAAGATATGATCTGATCCGGCAAAAGCCGGTTTGATAATTAAAAGACTTGCGGTAAATGCGCATACTGCCATTAGAAGTCGTGTAAAACGGATTCGCTCTTTTAAAAACAGAAACGAGAAAAAAATGGTAAAAAACGGTGCAAGTTTTGCCAAAATAGAAGCGTCGGCAAGCGCTAAGTGACTGACCGCATAAAAATTGGAAACCAATCCGGCAGTTCCCAATACTGCCCGTAATATAAAGAAGGGAATATTCTTTTTTTGCGGTAACACAAATTGACGGGTCTTTATCAAAAAAAAGAGCGATATACAACAGGCAATGCTATTCCTAAAAAATGCTTTTTGGATGGACGGTAAATCGCCGGACAGCTTTGCGCATAAATTCATCACAGTAAAAAAGAAAGCCGAACAAATGATGCACAAGATCCCTTTTTGCGTTGAAGTCAATCGAATACTCATAATACAAGCTAGAATATAGCAAAAATGAGTACAAAAAGACAGCATCCGTCTAAAATATTTATAATGCGGAATCCCTGAGACGATCTGTAAAATCGTTTTAATCATTATGTTAATTATAAATCCCTTGCGTCGGCGTGTGATATACAAAGCGTTAAAATGATGATAGGATACGTCCATGGATTTAAGTATTTGGGCGCTTGTGTTCCTATGGTTCTTTGTTTTTTTGGCGGGGTTTGTCGATTCGGCTGCAGGAGGCGGTGGATTAATTTCGCTGCCTGCATATTTGTTTGTCGGGCTTCCGCCTCATACGGCAATCGGGTGCAATAAATTTTCCGCTGCGTGCGGTACGACACTTTCCGCTGCGCGCTTTTTTAAAAACGGCGCAGTTGACTGGCAGGTCGCCGCAATTTCCGCAGTCTGTTCGTTTGTAGCTTCGTATCTTGGCATAAGAATCGCATTGATGATTAATCAAGAAACGCTTAAAACCGTATTGGTTATCGTTCTCCCGATTGTCGCCGTGCTTCTCTTATTAAAGCGGAACTTCGGTGCGGAGAATCAATCAGCTGACATTCCGAAAAAGAAAGCCTTTATTTTAGCTGCCTGTGCAGGATTGGTTATCGGATTTTATGACGGACTGATCGGTCCGGGAACGGGTACCATCGCCATCATCGTTTTTTCCGCATGGATGAAGTACGACCTTAAAACCGCCTCCGGCAATGCAAAGGTGCTGAACCTTGCCTCAAACTATGCATCGCTGATTGCCGTCATAATAGGCAACAAAGTGATCTATTCCATTGCAATTCCTGCCGCCGTATTCGGCATCATCGGGAATTATATCGGAGCGGGCTTTGCGATAAAAAAAGGCACCGCGTTTATCAAGCCGCTGATGATCTGCGTCATCGTGCTGCTGTTTGGGAAACTCTTTTATGATGTTTTCGGATCACTGCTGTTTTCGTAATTGCCGATGAGCATGAAATATTCACTCTACGACCCTTATGATTATCCGCTATACCGTCCGCCGAGCGAGGCCTATTCGTTAATCTTGCAGGTAACGCTCGGCTGTTCGTATAACCGCTGTGTGTTTTGCGGAATGTATCAGACAAAAAAATTCCGTATCAAGCCGATTGAAACGGTGAAGCAGGAACTCGTGATGTTTGTCGAACACTACCGCCGTGTCGATAAGGTGTTCTTGGCTGACGGCGATGCGTTAACCGCCCCGACGGAATACTTGGCCGCAGTGTTGGACGTGATTGCTGACGTTATTCCGCAGTGCAAACGGGTATCCTGCTATGCAACTCATCTCAATATCAGACAAAAATCTCCGGAAGAATTGAAGCTGCTGGCCTCAAAGGGGTTGACGCTTTTGTATCTCGGTGTGGAAAGCGGCGACGATGAAACGCTCAAGTTTATCCGAAAGGGAACAACGGCGGCGGAGCTTATCAAACTTTCCAACAAAGTGAAAGATGCGGGGATGGAACTGTCGGCAACCTTTATTTTGGGGATTAACGGCGCCGAACGGGATAACACACAGCATGCGATTAAAACCGGTGAGATTATTTCTAAAATGTATTTGACGTATGCAGGGCTGCTCACATTGCGGCTTGAGGACGGCAGCTATCTTACCAAAGCCGCCGCCGAAGGAAAGTACACAATCGTCGGGATTGAAGAGGTTGTGAGAGAATTAAAGCTGATTTTAGAGAATATCCATGTTGAAGAAATGACTGCTCCGGTGATTTTCCGCTCCAACCACGCCTCCAACTTTTTAACGTTGAAAGGAACACTGCCGCAGGATAGGGACGCAATGCTGGCACAAGTCAACCGCGTTCTGGAGCGGGGCGTATATCCTGAACACCGGAAATATTATTTATAGAGCATTTTTAAGAGCTGTTTCCCGGCATATATAACGCAAGCATTGTCTTTTCTTGCTTAATGACCTATACTTTCTGTATATGGAAGATGAACTGCAAATAACCCTTACAAATGATTACGCGTTTCTTTCCATCGTACATCCGTGTACGATGGAAAGAGCGAGTTTCAGCACAGCTGAAACATCGTTTCTGCTGTAACCAGCGGCATCCGTGCCGCTACTGAAACTCAGTTGCGCAAAAAAGCTAAACTGCTCAGCTTTTTTAGAACCACACTTGGGAACCAAGGCGGGTTCTTAGGGCAGAGCCCTAAGTCGCCATTTTTCTTTTGGGGGTTATAGGGGGTATTTTCTTTTTATCGAAAAAAAAGAAAATACCCCCTGATATGTTTTAATGGGCAAAGATGTATACGTCGGATTTTAAGGCTGGAGAATCGTATGATAGTCTGCATAAGTGCATAGCTATCAATATTATTGCAGAAACTTTTCCACTCAACAGTGCAGTGCATTCACTGTATCTCTTACAAGAAAAAGAAAAGCATACGATGCTCACAGATGTGCTTGAAATACATTTTCTGGATTTACAGGCACGTTCAAAAATATACGTCCTTGTATATTTTTGAACTGCAAGTTTGCAAGCAAACTTGGTACTGCGTGGAATCACCGCCATCCATGGCGGTACTGAAAAACCTTTTGAAAAGAGACGGAGCAGATACGAGGCATGAACAAAAATTACCCGCAGGCGTGCTTTTGCACGTCGAGGACTAATTTTTGTGAAATAACGAAGTAGATGCACCGTATATTTTCAAAAGATAAGGAGGAATGGTCTATGATAGCGACGACATCACCGGTTTTACAGTTATTGAATGAAAAAGTAAACGTATTAAGCTTATCACCTGTAGAGAGAAAACTGTATGAATCACGTATGAAGCTGAAAAGCGATATTGCGACTATTTCAGAAGCACAATACAGTGCAGGGGTTGAACAGGGTAAATCGCTTGGTCTTGCTGAAGGTAAACTCGAAATGGCAAAAACGATGCTTTCGATGGGGTATTCGCTTAGTGATATTTGCAAAATTTCAGGACTCTCTCAAGCAGAAGTGGAAGCGATAAGTTAATTTATAATACACAAAACTAAAAAGTTTCGCTCTTCTGCTTGACAAAAAACATAGAAACATTTGAGACATTCTCAAATGCCCTATTGTATTACAGGGCAGGCCGTGCAGCTGTTTTCCGGGCGGCGGCAATGACTTCTTCCGCTTGAGTCGGCGTAATCCGCGCCGCGGCGGCAGCCGCTTCCACGGAAGCGGCCGCAAGCTTTTCAATACTTGAAAAGCTGCGCAGCAAACGCGCAGCCCGTTTTTCCCCGATGTGAGGCAGCTGTTCAAACTGTAAGTGCAGTTCCTCTTTTGAGCGTAACCGGTTGTTGCGAGTGTTGGCAAACCGGTGCGTTTCGTCGCGTACCCGCTGGAGTACCCGTAAGGCTGCGCTCCGCCGCGGCAGTACAATCGGCTTGTTGATATGCGGTCGGTAGAGCTCTTCATTTTTTTCTGCAAGCCCCACCAACGGAATATCCAGCTCCAAGGCATCGAGTACCGCTTTGGCTGCATTTACCTGCCCGATGCCGCCGTCTATCATAATAAGGTCGGGCAGCTCCGCAGCTTCGTTCAGCAAACGGGTATACCGCCGCGCTACCGCTTCCCGCATGGAGGCATAGTCGTCGATAATGCCGTCCGTAGTGCGCAGCCTGAAAATCCGGTAGTTCTTTTTGTCGGGATTGCCGTCCTTAAACGAGATGAGGCTTGCAACCGTGTACTTGCCGTGCAAATGAGCGATATCGAAACCTTCGATGCGGTGGGGAGGCCGGTCAAGCGATAATATCTTTTGGAGTTCTTCCAGGGCAGGGAAGTCTCCCAGCTCCTTTATGCGGCGGGCGGCGTCCTCTTTGGCGTTAAACTGCGCCATTGCAAGCGCCGCTTTATGCCGCCGAAGGACGGAAGGAGGCAGACGGTCTGCTGCCGATCGCTCCGGTATCTCCGACCTACCTGCGCTATTTGATGTAGCCGCTGTTTGTTTTAATG
>CAUPUT010000090.1:0-6520 GCA_963514615.1 uncultured Treponema sp. | reverse complement strand
CATATAAACCGCCGTCGGCAGGCATACAATCAAAGATTGCATGTTTAAAGGAAACTGCATGAGTGCTGTTTCGGGTGCTGACTAACTTCATAGTTTCAAAGCGCTCCTTTATCAAGCCGATATTTTTTAACAAAACCTTCCGGCTTGTAACTCAATTTCGCATGGCGCAGACCCTCGTCTCCCAAGTCTTGCTCACGGTTGATGTATACTACGTGTTCGGGAAGTGATTGCGCAAAAGCATAGTTGATGTATTGATAGCTGCCTCTAAAATCAGTTCGTGCTTTTTCAAAGTGAACAACCGCGGTAGTTCCTTGAGCCGTGATTTCAGCCAAACACCATGCTACCGGCGTACCCTGTACGTACAGGATAAGGCCGGTAAAGTCTTCTGTTTCCGGGAGCGCTAATGCCTGCTGCGCTGCTTCGTAATCTGTTTCAGAGAGATCGGGTTGCTCCGTTGCCCAGATATCCAGGATTTTATATGCGTCGTTTTTGGTATCGCTATCCAGTTTTTTTAGTGTAAAATCAGGGTAATTGCTTAGAAAACCGTTTACATGGTTCTTTTTTTTATGTAATTGTTTTCCGGAAAGGGTGCTTAATGAAAGGCGGGTGTACAGGTAATCGAAATTATCCCTGTCTTCTATAGGAGATTCTTTAAAATTTTTGAAAAGGGCAGCATTATCGATTAAATAGGATTTCGAGATCAACTTCCAGTAAGCACAGTTGTCATACAGCCCTTTAAGCGTTACAAGCGGAATCGGGTCACCTATGGTGAAAAAAAACGGTACTTTCCGTTCTTCTCCTAAGAAGATCAGTGTGTGTTCGTTAAGTCTACTTATATTATATTTATACGTATTTCTAAAAAAATATAAACTTCCGAAGGTTAACTCCGACATACCGTCTTTTAACAGCTGTAGTTCTGCTTTAATTGATTGTACAGCTTCAAGAGATAACGGAGAAAATTCAGGATACCGCGCGATGACGTCCATGTCCGCTATGTTACCCTTTTATCAAAAAAATCGCAAGTTCTTTAGAAAAGATAAAACATACGGACAAAGAATTTACAGGTTTGTAAAAAAAGCGGCTTTATGATCAAGCCGTTAAATCCAACAAATAAGCCGATTCCGGCAATGAAGAAGTGTAGCCGATATTCTTAGACAGGGTAATTTCCGTGTGGATTTTGGTGTTGACGTATTCAATCATCGCATCCAACGTCTTTTCATCGGGCTGTGCCGTTAACAGCTTATTTGCCCGTTCATTTTCGCGCATTTTGACCAGCTGATCAATGAGCGTATTTAAAATCTTCAGCTTTCCGATGCTTACACCGTTTTGATCTTTATTGCGCGGAACCCCGGAAACATATTGAAAATGAGAATAAACAACTTGTTTTGTATCGACTGGAAGATATGCACGTCCTCCGGCCGAAATACTTGTCATTGCCGCATAAGATAATGATGACAACGGTACATAATTCGATACCATATCGATCCCTCCACTATTCCAATAATCGGTATTTTTTTTATCTACTTTAGAAAAATTTTATATATAGTAAGAAGAATGTCCGACCAAATACACAAAAAATATGGTAAAGTGCTTTCCGGCTTACTAGTGTTCCAGCCTTGTCGATGTTTTTTTGAGATAGGCATCGAAGGTAATGCGCGCGGATCGGTTTTCGGAATAAAAAGCATAGTGAACGATAATTTTCATCTTTTGATCTTCGTAGATGAAAGGTGTCTTGTCCGATACCTTTTCGGCTTTTGTGCTGTCGGTTTTTATCCGTGTATAAAAATCAAGCATTACGATCTGTCCGTCTGACTCATCGCTTATTTTTACCGATTTTCCGTCCGGCGTCATTGAAAATAAGAATGAACGATACCGGCATCGTGCATCACGGGGAATAGAGGGGGCAGGTATTGCATCTAAATCTAAATCTAAATCAACTTTCACAAGAACTGTATCGTACTTAGTGGTCTCGATAATTCGCTCAACATTTTCAGGAGGCTGATTTTCTAACGAATAATATTGGGAAAAATATTCAAAATGCGGTGTGTTATCACTATCATTAGTATTCTTACGATTCCTTTCCAGTATAAATTCTGTAAAAGCGCTACGGGGTTTTATGATATTTTCTTGTTTAAAATAAGCGTAATTGTAGAAACCTATAACCGGCAAAAAAAGAATAACTGCAATAACTGCCATTACGGTACGAATATTGGCCGTTATGTTTTTCCCGCTTAATGCTGCATAAAAAAAATACACTGCTAAAAGACTGTTGATTCCGATTTCGTGCAGCGGCGGTTTATCAGATACGCTAAAGCCGATTCCTCCATAATTCCAAGCATTGATTGCTCGATCGCGCAGCAAAGCGACAATAAACAGAAGTGATGCAATACCAAGGAGACCGAGCATCAGCCGCACAATACCCTGCCGGTCTTTAAAATGCTGAATCATCAAAAGACAGAGCACGATACTGCCGACTGCAAGATAGTACAATGGAAAAGATATCCCCTCGGTAGAATACGGAAAACGCGCATATTTTATCAGGTATATAAGACCGAGGATACCAAGCGGTACGAGTAAAACCGGCAGCAGTTTTTGAAACATTAGGCTAAAAAACTTCGAGTGTACGAGCTGCTTGGTCCGGTATACGGCAAATACGGTAAGGGTGATGATTGTGGCCGTTGCATTGGTGATGCGGAAAATAATACTTTCGGTAAAGACGATATCAAGATCAAAAATTGCGTTAATAAAAAAGATTATAACAAGCAACACACAATAAACAGCTCCGAAAAACAGCAACGAAACAAGAAAATGAATAAATCGCAATTTAAATTCTGTAAGGAAGTCTTTCGTCGGGAAAAAGAAGATAAAAGCGCAGATGCAGTACAAGCATATTAACGATATATAAGCCAATTCAACATTTTTATTGAGGGTAAAAAGCTCTGTAAAATACATTGCGGTAAGCACGGCAATTTGGCAACAAAATATTATCATTTTAGTACAGGCTGTCGCTGCTTTTATCCTGTCATTGCATAGCAAAACGACCGAAAACGAAAAAAGAAAATTTAAGTGCATCGCATTCGGAATATATTTATAAAAGAGCTGAGATATGCCTGCTGCCGATATAAAAAAGAATACGGCGGGAGAACCGCTCGCAGCCGTACGGACGTTATGTAAAGCATCAGTTAGTTTTTCTGTGAATGTCACAATCGTTTCCTCACAAAGAGATAATATTGCAGATATGCAAAAACGCAAAGTATAGAGCGCAAGTATTACTTGTCATTCCGATGCATGGAGAAGGATTGCAATTATTCTTCCCTTTTATTAGACTGGCAGCGTATGAAGCATGTTGTCGGCAGAATAGTTGCATATACCGTTCTTTATTGCAGTGTTATTTTCGGTATTTTTGTTCTTCAGTTTACCAAAGGGCAAACTTTTTCTTTAACTTTAGGATCTATGGCCGTTACGGGCAGGCAGGAACGTACCGAGTCGGGCAAAATGATTCCTCTTTTACCCCTTCATGTAGTCTCAAATGGGTTGAATTTATATATCAGTGAGCAAAATCCTGTTTATGCCGTGGACGAAGGGAATATCACTTCTGCGTTGCGTGTTTTAGCATATCAATTTTATGAAGGGGAAGCACGATTCTCGGTGCTCTGTTCGGATGATGTGGTTATTTCATTTTTTTCAGAAAGACGCGGCGATATTGATAGCCTCATGGTCGAAGCTGTGCTCCCTGAAGGAATAAAAAGGGTATTGCTTCCATGGAAAATTACTCACAACGCGGGTATTGAGCGCGCAGACGGCAAAATTTTTGTGCGTTCCGGTAAAAAACAGTATACCTTTACCGGCAGCTTCGGGTTTGACGCGGAGAGAGAAAATACGGCAGGGCAGTTCGAAGAGCCTCATTTGGTGCTTGCCAAGGGGCAGTCGTTTGCCTCTTACAAAACCTATTTACCGCTTGAAGAGCTTGATATCACGACCATCCCGTCGATGGTACAGGCTTCCATGGAATCGTATACGGCGGCGCTTAATACTTTTTCTTTAGCCGTTCTCCATGTCGGCACTCAGGGGCTTTCCTCCAAACGGGTAACGGAAAAAACTTTGACGGCGTATATTGCCGAGATGGGACAGCGCGGTAAGTTTGCGGATGCGATGGAAACTGCCCCTGCTCAAACGATTGCACGAAACGTACGAACATATCTTTCAAATCCTTTTTACGGCAACATACAGGGAACCCATGCAGGTTTGTTTTCCGATGATACAAAAAAACGAGAGTTATATGCCGCGCTTATTGGGGATAATTCTCTTGAAATCTTTGAACAAGACAGTTTAATACCGTTTTTAACTGATCGTGGTACTACGCGGAACTTGGAAGATTTATTCCGTCTGATAGAAACACTGGATGCTGTGCAGCTTAATGCACGACAGGCTGCAGGTGTGTTGGAAGTATGGCTCGACTGTACGCATTACTATCCCGAACGGAAAGCGTTGTTTGAAGATTTGCTGCCGGTGTGTGAGAAAAAAATTACCGATGCTTTGCTGCTGATAGATGAAGGCTTGTACTTGAGCAATGATGGTATGTATATCGACAGCGCTGTCGCTTTAGCTTCCGCACGGATACTGATGCGGTATGGAGCGGTTCAATCTTCGGTATGGCAATCCGTTGCGCGAATGCTGATAACTTCTTTATTGAGATATTCAGGCGAATCAGCGGTTTTACCGATAGGTTTTACCGTAACCGGCAGTAAATCGACGCAGCTTGCGATTACGGCCGATGACAACGGGATGTTGGATACCGGTATCCTCTACCCCCTTCTCATGCCGAATAACAGTTGGTACCCTCACGTGCAGTCGTTAGCTTTGCAGGCAGAATCCGGTATTTGGGCATGGACATGCGCACAGAACATCGAGGTTTTGGAAAATACATCAAAAACCTTGGTATTGCGAATCCGATTTCCGGAAGGGCAATCTCACTATCTTACCTTGCACGGTATTAGGCCGTTTTATCGAATTGAGATGTATGGTATTCCGTTCAGGAGCGATGCCCGTTTTGAAATGTATAACTCCTCCGGCTATGCATACAATGCCGGAAGTAAAACATTATACTTAAAGATGAGGCATAAAAGCGAATATGAAACGATACGACTCTCGATCGGTTCGGCTCCACAAGAGTCTGCTTCCGTACGGTCGGCACAGCCTGATTCCGGTTCAAATACAAGCACCGGAGCCGCTCCTTCTACGGAGGCTACACCCTCCAACCAAGCATCGGGAGCAACAGGGGCAGTTTCGGTACCGCAACCGGAAAATCCTGCTCAACCGGATAATGCCGAGTAAACCTGTTCCGAGGCTCCCGTTTCGGAATAGGCGATCTTGAAATGCGATATCTAAAATCGTGCTAACGAAAATTTGGGGTGTTTTACGAAATAGTGTAAAAATGGAATGTTTCTAAAGCTTTAATATTTCCCCTCACCGCATAAAAAAAGCCCTGCCGATATAATCGACAGGGCTTTTTCGATAGCCTTTATAGTTTCGGCGTACTTATCCTGAGCTATAAAGAAAATTATTTTTCCGCTAAAAGCATTGTTTTGGTATCAAGCTTGCAGCCGGTATCGAAGTCTGCTTTGCCGCGGGCTTTTAACGCATGTATTTTAATTGCTTCCGGTGTGGGTTCCAAATACAGAATAACGTCAAAATCGTTTGCATACGGCTTTAAGTCGGGATGAATGACTTTTTCACGTGCGTCAGCGGAAGCAGAATACCAGATAGACATGCCGGTTTCTTTTGCAAAAGCTTTTATCTGTTGAAGCGCTTCGGGAACCGCTTTAGAAAAATCGAAATCATCGATCATCAGTACGGAAGGTTTTGAACCTACTTCAAACAGCGCCTTTACGGTTTTAATAATCTGAGTAGTACGCACGATATCCTGATTAAAATTGAGTACGATACGGCGAGCAATAACTTCCGATTTTAACTCCGCTGCTTTTTCAAGGTGTTTTTTCTCAGCTGTCTCGTCGAACATATTATTATACCACGTAATGGCATAATCAATCTGTTGACTAAACGAGATATGCACAATGGGCTTTCCTTGCAGCAGCTGATCCAATCCGAGCTGTACCAGCATGGAAGTCTTTCCAACTCCTCTTTTGGCAGTAACAATACCGATTTCTCCCGGCTGTAACGCCCCGCCGAGCGCTTTTTCAAAATTACGAACAGCGCTTCGCTCGATTAAATCCTCTTTAATCATTTCTCGCCTCCTATTTTTGTTGTTCCGCTTTGCGTTTTTCTTCGTACGCTTTAATTAAGGTTTCCGTAACGCTTTGGGGAGCCTTGCCGTACTTCGCAAATTCCATTGAGTATTCCGCTTTACCCTGTGTTGAGGAGCGCAAAATAGTCGAAAAGCCGAACATTTCACTTAACGGAACTTCCGCATCAACACGAGTAAACTGATCATCTTCAGTGGACGCGAGTATTATACCACGACGTTGGTTAATAAGTCCAAAGATATTTCCTTGAAATTCCT
>CAUPUT010000089.1:0-6551 GCA_963514615.1 uncultured Treponema sp. | reverse complement strand
CTATGGCAAAACGTAAAAAAAGAAAAATTTCGCTCGGTTGTCTCTTTTGGATTGTATTTATTTTATTGATCGCCGTGCTATTTTTCTTGAATAAAGACACGATTTCTTTTGTTTTAGAAAAAACAAATGCGAAAAGTATATTCTTAAAAGATAAAACCGAAAAAATGCAAGAAGCTTCACAGGCTCTTCCTGAGCTTCAATCTAAAGAAGAGAGCGGCGATAACGTTCCTGTAAAAGGAGACGGTAGTAAGGAACCCGAGCAAGAAGCAAAAAACGAAGCTCCCTCGCAGCAGCAAAGCGGCGATAAACAGCCGGAGTCGGCTGCACCGCAAAGGAATGAAAGCTCACATGTTCGTAACAATGAGCAAATAGAAAAGCCTCAGCCTGAAAATAATAGCAGGGGCAATTCGCAACAAAACAGCGGACAAACAGCTGCGCCGGGTTCGGTAACGCAAAAATCGGCTGATGAACATTCTTCGTCGCAGCGTAGCACTGCTACGACAGCACAACAATCAATACCCGCTTCTTCGTCGGCTCAAAAACCTACTGTAACCCCATCAAGCCCATCGGCAAAGCCGGAAACCGCTAAAAACCAGTCGGCGGCAGTAAGAAAGGCTGTCATATATTGGGTTCGGGTAGACGCGGATGGAAAGCTCGTTCCGAAAAGTGTAACTCGATTACTGCCTAAATCCGATGCGCCGATGAGCGATGCGCTTGAAGCTCTTTTTGCCGCTCCTACTGTAGCTGAGTTAAAACAAGGAATACGGACGCTTATTCCGCCCGATACCAAGCTCCGTTCCGCATGGGTAAAGGACGGCATCGCCTTTATCAATGTGAGTGAAGAATTTCAGTTTAATCAGTATGGTATCGACGGGGCGTTGGCGCAGCTTTTGCAGGTGGTATTCACAGCTACGGAATTTTCAACCGTAAAATCGGTACAGTTCCTCATTGAAGGGCAAAAAAAAGAGTATCTTGGTGCAGAGGGTGTTTGGATCGGCTCACCGCTTTCGCGTACTTCTTTCTAACTCCCCCGTGCGTCTTTTAAAAACCGGAGCTTTGAAGATGCCCTACGGTTTACCGAAGGGGATTTTATGCCGATATTGGAGAGTATGAAATCTTTTGTTGTGCTGGCGGCAAACGGTATTTCCGATTATGCGATGAGGCCGCTTACTCAAGGCGGTTGTGCAGCTTTCGCGTCCGCGCTGGATCGTGCGAGCCGTTTTCCCGATTATGCGGGTACCATTATAACCGCAGCAGCGGAGCAATGCGCTGCAATTCAAAAATACTGTGATGAACTCAATATACCCCCGGTGCGGCTTATTCCGGTTGCGGAATCTACTGCTGCTGCTTTTTTTAAGGCGCTTACCCCTTTTGCGTCGGAAGCAGATCATATCTTTATTGCGTGGGCGGACGCTCCGTTTTTAGACAGTGCGGGGGCAGCGCAGCTCTATACTCAGCATTGTACCTATAAGGCGGAATACAGCTTTGCGGACGGATACCCCGAAGGACTTCTTCCGCAAATTGTCGCGGCAGGTCTTGTGCCCATATTGGCAGCGTTGCCTTTTGCGGCAGAGGTGCCGCTTGGGCGTTCTTTCCTGTTTGACACCGTTAAAAAAGATATAAACTCCTACGACTTGGAGACAATGATTGCGCCTGATGATGTGCGGCACCTGCGTCTTGCTTTTTACGTCGATACCAAGGCTTCATGGCTCTTATGTCGACATTTTACCGGTATCACAGTGGAAAATTATGCTGCATACATTGCCGAGCGGCAAGAATTCCTGCGGCCGCTGCCTGCCTATTACGGTATGGAAATAGTCGCCTATCATCCTTTACATTCTATTTATCGTCCGAACCTATTTCCTAAAAACTTTGATGATTCTTGCTGTATGGACTTTGAAGCCGCCGCTCGGCTCATCGATGCGATTGCCGCTTTTTCCGAAAGTGCGGTGATTTCTCTGTCACTCTATGGGGAGCCGCTCCTACATCCTCGCTTTGCGACACTTGTAGCGCTGATACTGAACCACCAAAACCTTTCGGTATTGATAGAAACGAGCGGCATTGCGGATAAGACAGCATATAATCTTGAGTATTTTACTCAACTCGCTCAAGTGTGCAGGGATGTGCCGCCGAGGAGCGGTGGACAGTTGCCGATTTACTGGATTGTCGATATCGATGCGGCAGGTTCAAAAACATACGGCGCAGTTCATCAGCTTCCCGATGAGGAGGCTGAACGCTCTTTAAAGCAGGCTGTAACATTTGCGGATCAGTTGGCAAACGTTTTTCCTAAAGCAGTGTGGGTACAGATGACACGTATGAATGAAAATGAAGCGGAATTGGAGCCTTTTTATCGGTTGTGGGAAAAACGGGAAGCAAAGCCGCTTATTCAAAAATACGATCACCTCTGCGGGACTCTTCCAGACCGGCGCCCTGCAGATATTGCTCCGTTACAACGGCATCCCTGCTGGCACCTCAAGCGGGATATGTCTATTTGTACGGACGGAACCGTTCCGCTCTGTAAAGAAGATGTTAACTGTTCGGTTGTACTCGGGAACGCTTTTACGATGCCGCTCGAAACGATTTGGGAAAACGGCCGGCGTTACTATTGCGAGCAGATACAATCTTGCTATAAGGGGGTATGTGAACACTGTGACGAATACTATACCTACAACTTTTAATGAACGGAAGGTGTCACATACCATTATCGGCGGTATGCAGTATCGAGGGCAAAATAAGCCGGAAGATTTCTGTGTTATCGTCTTGAACCGGGGCAGAAAGTATTATCGTCCTTTCTTTTTTGAGCAGCTGTTAGCGGAAGGCTTTACATCCGTTATTTCGATAGAGTCAAGCCCCGACGCAGGCGATATGGAAAGCCTGACAACTAAATTTCCGCAAGTACGCTTTTTATTCCCGCAAGAAAAACTCACCGTCGGGGAGATGATCAATCTCGGTTTTGCCGAAACGGTTGCTCCGTATATTATGGTGCTCTGGAACGATACGCGTATTCCGCCGGGGAGCTTTACCGATCGGGTGTTGGAGAAGGTTAAGCAGGAGCATTTACTGTGTGCAGCGCCCGTGCTGGCGAATGTGCGCGGAGAGGCGGTGCCCAATCAAATGGTTCCCGGTCTAAGCGGAAATCGGTTTTCGACCGAACAGTTCTCGTGTATCAAAAATAAGACGGCAACGATCTATCCCTATGATTTTATGGGAATTTATAGTAGAAATAAGTGTATGCAGCTCGGCGGTTTCGATTATACTATTCAGAATCCTTATTGGCAAAACCTTGATTTCGGTTTTCGCGCCCACCTCTGGGGTGAAGCAATCCGTATCTTTACTTCTTTCAGGATTCATTATGAGGGAGAAACGCCGCCTGAAAATATCTCTACCGATGCTTCGTATCGGCAGTTTTATCTCAAAAACCTTGCGCCGGAGATAACGGGCGGATCTGCAGTGATTCCCTTCAAATTATTTTGGAGATATTTGCGTAACTCCGGTTTAAATCCGCTGCATGCATGGCAGCATTTTTCTGAAGCGCGGCGATGGGTAGCACTGAATAAGGATCGGTTTACCACCACCGCTCGTGCGCTAATAGAGCATTGGGAGCCTTTTATATGAGCGTTTATTCAGGCGTTGCCGTTGTTGTGCAGGCTCGCCTCAATTCTTCACGACTGCCGCGCAAGGCACTTTTGAACCTTTGCGGTAAGCCGCTTCTTGCCTATACACTTACCGCAATGCGGGAGATTCCTGCGGAACGGTACATTCTTGCCTGCGATCATGCGTCGAAAGCCGAGTTTGCACCGATTGCGGAGCAATACCATTATACCCTGATCAGCGGTTCGGAGACCGATGTACTCGGCCGCTTTTGTTCGGTTATCAGGCAGTTTGAATCCTCGCTTCGCCCCATTACGACGATTATCCGTGCGACGGCCGACAATCCCTTTTTATTCACCGAAGCGGCAGAGGCCTCCGTTAAGCGGTTTGTTGAGTTGGGAGAGCCGGATTACTTTACCTACACCGGTCTCCCGCATGGCAGCGGTGTCGAAATTTTAAAGGCAAAGAGTCTTCTTACTGCGGCGCAACTTACGAATGACTCATATGACCATGAACATGTCGGTCCCGCGCTGTATCGATATACCGATACTTTTATCTGTGTAAAGGAAACCGCTCCGCTGCAGTGGTATGCGCCGCATCTGCGGACAACAGTGGATACACAGGAGGATTTTAATTGTGCGGAATTGATGATGCAGTATCTGCAACGGGAAAAGACAGCAATGCCTCCGTCTTCGTCTGCGGTGATGAAGGCCTGCCGGTATGCCGGTAGAATTGCCGTTTTCGTTCCGTCGGTGCGGGAAGGGCAGGGGACGGGGCATCTCCGCCGCGCCTGCAGCTTGATACAAGAGCTGTCCCCTCAGCTGCGCTGTGTGCTGTATCTTCGCTCTTCATCTACGTCTTCATTTGTACAGGATATCATTAAGAAGGCGGGGCGTATTGAAACCGTCAATGAAATTCCAGAGCAAGCGTGTGTGTTTATCCTCGATAACTTTAGGACACAGGCCGAAGAGGTGCGGCAGCTTAAAAAAATTGCGCCGGTCGTCGCCTTGGATGAAGGCGGGGAGGGGAGGGCATACGCCGACTATCTGATCGATATTCTCCCTACATTGCCGTATCCCATTGAGTTATCTGACGTATCGGCATCGAAACTTTCGGCGGATTCATCAAAGGCTTCAAGTTCCTCGCACTCCGCGTCGAACCGTACCGTCGATCGCTCCGAACATACTATAGATCATTCCTCACGTACTCCGAATCACTCCGAATCGGGCGAAGCGCTTCGCTCGAATATTACCGAAGTGAGCTTTATTGCACTGCCTCAAAAGCGGAAGCGGGACGGCGCTTTAAAAAAATATGAAAAGAACGGAAAATACTTTTTTCCGATTGAGAATGCAAAACTTTTGGTTGCCTGCGGCGGAGAAGATGCCGCTCAAATGGGACTTCCGGTTGCCCGTACCTTTGCCGAACTCGGCGCTGAGGTTTCCGTCGTTGAGCCTAATGAAAAAAACTATTCCCAGCAGAAAATGAATCTCTATGTGTATCCTTATTTGGAAAATCTGCGGGATAGACTCTGCGAATGGGATATCATTGTAACGCACTACGGCTTTACCGCCTTTGAAGCGCTCGCTGCAGGCTGCGCCGTTATCCTTGTCTCTCCGACCGAATATCATTATCAACTCGGCATTAATGCGGGCTTTTCAACGATGCCTGCCGGCATCCCTTCTGCTCAGGGTTTTAAAGCGTTATTCAAGACCGGTATCGATATTCCGTCCATCGTTACTCCGCAATCAAAAGAGAAAAGCCTTGCCGATTTTATCTTGAAGCTTTCTACGGCAACCGCTCACCGTTGTCCGCTCTGCGATGAGCAGTCTCCGCTTCCTCCCGAAGGCAGAGCCGAAAATAAAACCGTTTCGCGCTGTCCTGTCTGCGGGATGTACTATCCGTCATTTATCGCTGCAGAAAAAAAAGACTATAGCGAACAGTATTTTTTTGAAGAGTATCAAGCTCAATACGGTAAAACCTATCTGGAAGACTTTGAATCGATTAAACGGCAGGGCTTACGGCGGATGTCGATCATCAATGCGATCTATGCGAAGGTTTTTAATGGCGGCAAGGAGGAGTCGCTTTTTGAGGGGCTTCATCATGGGACAAAACGGATTCTCGATGTGGGCTGCGCTTACGGCCCCTTCCTTGCGGCTGCGAAGGAGTCCGGTTGGAATCCGGTCGGTACCGATATTTCGGCGGAGGCTGTGCACTATGTTTGTAAGACGCTCCAGCTTCCTGCTTGTCAGGCTCCGTTTCCCGTACTTCCGGCACGGTTTCCTTTCACGGTTGAAAAAACATTTACCGAACAGCATAACCAGTCTCTTAGTATTCCGCTGGAATCAGGCGGTTTTTCTGCGGTAACGATGTGGTTCGTTATTGAGCATTTTCAAGATTTGAATTCGGTGCTGCAGAAGGTCTCCGATCTTTTGATTGGAGGTGGAATTTTTGCTTTTTCCACGCCTGCGCTTTCGGGTGTTACCGGCCGGTGGAATCGCCGCCTCTTTTTTGCACAAAGCCCGACCGATCACTATACCATCTGGGATAGATGGCAGGTAAAAAAACAGCTGGAGCAATATGGATTTACCGTAAAAAAGATCGTATCTATCGGGCACCATCCCGAACGCTTCCCCCATGCGGCCAAGATAAAAAAAGGGGGCTTCCGCTGGAATATATTGATGCTGGTCAGTAAGCTCTTTAAGTTGGGAGACAGCATGGAAATTTATGCGGTAAAGCAAGGAGCGTTTGATGACTAAAAAACGGGTGTTTATGCTCGGCGCAGGCTTTATGCAGGGTGTTGCGATACGCGCTGCCCGCGCGCTCGGCTGCACCGTGGTTGCAGCCGATGGAAATCCGTCCGCGGTGTGCGCTGCGGAAGCCGACGAGTTCGTATGCATCGATTTAAAAGATACCGCGCGCCTTATCGACTATGCGCGGTATTTGCAGCAAAACGGCGGACT
>CAUPUT010000088.1:0-6558 GCA_963514615.1 uncultured Treponema sp. | reverse complement strand
CCCGTACCTAGCCCCTCAACCGGTTAGACGGGAGATAAACACCCCGCTGAATATTCCCTATACCTATCGGACAGCTAGCGAATATCGGCATTGTACGGTTGAACACTTATGCGAAATTGTGCACCGGAACTGCCGCCGCCTTTTTTCCGTGCTGCGTAAACCCCCGGACATCTATGTCCGTTCTGAAATTACAAGGCGTGAACAAAAATAAAGCGGAGATACGCCACAGAATGTACGTCCTGTACATTCTGTGGCTACGAGTTTAGCCTTACGCCTAAACTCGTTACTGATTTACTCCCCCGCCATCCGTGGCGGTTCTGCATAGCCAGCGCTTTTGAAAATAGGCGCGAGCATAAATTAACCGCAGGCACGCCCAAAAATGAACATCCTTGTTCATTTTTGGGCCACAAGTTTGCAGGAGCAAACTTGCTTCTGCTTGAAACCACTGCCCTCCTTGGCGGTTTTGATACGTTGAGCGGCGGCACGGATGCCGCTCGTATTAAGCAGAATCAAGTTTGACAATGGTCAAACTTGTGTTCAGCGAAGTACACGGACGTACTTCGCTGAACGAGCGACCCAGTAGATGCATCGTCTATTTTCAAAAGTATAGTTGACAGGTTCAATAGCTTTTCTTACTATATTCAGCTATGGATAAACACATTACAGCAGACGAACTCCGTTCCAAGTATATTTCATTTTTTAAAAGTAAAGATCATACGGAAATTTCCGGCAAGTCGGTTATCCCCGAAAACGATCCTACGGTACTATTTACCACCGCAGGTATGCACCCGCTCGTTCCCTATCTGATGGGCGAACCGCATCCTGCAGGAACCCGTTTAACGGACTATCAAAAGTGTATCCGTACCGGAGATATCGATGCGGTGGGAGACGCTTCTCACCTCACCTTTTTTGAAATGCTGGGCAACTGGTCGCTTGGGGACTATTTTAAAAAGGAAGCAATCGGGTACAGCTTTGAATTTTTAACAAGTCCCCAATATCTTGGCATTCCGGTTGATCTTCTTTCCGTAACCGTTTTTGCAGGAGATGATAAAGTTCCGTGCGACACCGAATCGGCGGAGATTTGGGAAAAGCATGGTATTCCTAAAGAACGGATACACTTCTTACCCCGAGAGGATAACTGGTGGGGGCCTGCAGGAGAAACAGGACCCTGCGGACCAGATACCGAAATGTTTATCGATACGGGAAAGCCTGCATGCGGCGCCGAATGTCGACC
Source organism: uncultured Treponema sp. (assembly GCA_963514615.1). Taxonomy (GTDB): domain Bacteria; phylum Spirochaetota; class Spirochaetia; order Treponematales; family Treponemataceae; genus Treponema. The sequence continues at coordinate 5,324 of CAUPUT010000088.1, read as the reverse complement.
CGGCTGCAGCTGCGGTAAATACGTTGAAATATGGAACGATGTATTTATGCAGTACCGTAAAGAACAAGACGGATCTTATCATACGTTGGAACGGCACTGTGTTGATACCGGTATGGGCATTGAACGTACCGTCGCCATGTTACAAGGAAAAAAATCGGTTTACGAGACGGAAATTTTTACGCCGCTCATTGCGACAATCGAAAAAATCACCGGCTATCGGTACGGAAGCGATGTTGAAAAGGACGTATCCGTCCGCATTATCTGCGACCATATCCGTGCGGCTACCGTTATATTGGGAGACCCGAAAGCCGTGGTACCGTCAAATGTCGGCGCCGGGTATGTACTGCGCCGTATTATCAGACGGGCTGTCCGCCACGGCAGGAAACTCGGTATCGAAGGTACTTTTTTGGCAACTCCTGCAAAGGTCGTTATCGAGCAATATAAGGGAGCCTATCCCGAATTAAAAGAAAAAGAAGCGACCATCACTGCCGAGCTTGAAGCCGAAGAGAAACGCTTTCTCGAAACCCTCAAAAAGGGCGAAGCGGAATACGAAAAAATGAAGCCGAACCTGTTAAAAAATCCTAAAAAAATCATCCCTGGCAGGCTTGCTTTTAAACTCTACGATACCTACGGCTTTCCTATAGAGCTTACCGAAGAACTTGCGCGGGAATCGGGCTTAACCGTTGATAAAGAAGAATTTGAAGCAGCTTTTAAAAAGCACCAAGCGCTCTCTCGTGCCGGAAGCGAACAGATTTTTAAAGGCGGCTTGGCAGATCACTCCGAGCAAACAACGGCGTACCACACTGCAACGCACCTTTTGCATAAGGCGCTGCGGATGGTTCTCGGCGATCATGTTGCACAAAAAGGGTCTAATATTACGGCAGAGCGGCTCCGCTTCGACTTTTCTCATCCGCAGCCTATGACTGCCGAAGAAAAAGCGGAAGTTGAACGTATCGTCAACGAGCAGATACAAGCGGATTTACCGGTTACTATGGAAATAATGTCGCTTGAAGAAGCAAAGCATTCCGGGGCGATGGCTCTTTTCGGTGAAAAATACGAAGACACCGTAAAAGTGTACTCCATCGGAAACTTTTCTAAAGAAGTATGCGGCGGCCCGCACGTAGAACACACCGGTGTATTGGGTAAGTTCGTAATCCAAAAGGAACAATCGTCATCGGCGGGTATCAGGCGTATTCGTGCGGTTCTTATAAAATAGCTATGGAATACCGGTAAGTAACTTACCGGCTGTTCGCTTGTTTATCAATATCAAAATCTGAAGAGGATATGATGAAAAAAACTGTAATCACATTGTTTATTGCATTAAGTTTGTCTATCAGCGGTGCATTTGCCCAAACCAACCTGCAGCCTATCGCAGAGGTAAAACTCACAAGCAGAGCGCCGATTACTCTTGGGCAGCTAAGAACCCGCGTGTCAGCCCTAGAAAAAGAAATCGGCCGAAAGATGACCTTTGAAGAACGACAGCAAACACTGGACGGCCTTATCAATGAACGCTTAATCGTTCAGGCAGCCGAAAAAGACGGAATAAAAATTACTGATTCGGAAGTAAACAATTACTTCAACGAATACGTATCCAACCAGCTTGGGCAACAAGTCTCTGAAGCGGAATTTGCAAAACTGATTAAAGAAAAGACAAATATGTCGCTTGACGAATATATGAAAGCACAAAACGGCATGACTCTTGCAGAATTTAAGAGTTTTTTACGGACACAGTTGACCGCACAAGCGTATGTGATGCAGAAAAAACAAAAAGAACTTCAATCGATTCCAAATCCGACTGATGAACAGATTCGTTCTTATTATGAAGTGAATAAGCAGTCTTTTGTGCAACCCGATACGGTGCAACTTTTCCTCGTAGTGGCTCCGAAAGGGGATAAAGCGAAGGCGGCTGAAAAAACGGTTCAAGATATTCAAAAAAAACTGACGTCAAATTCAAAAGCTACTGCCGATATTCGTACAAAATCACAGGAAAAAAATTCAAACTATCAAGCAGGAGAAATTTTTGTCAGTAAAACTTCGCTGGCAGCTGAGCAGCTTGGTATTCCAATGGACGAGCTCCTTAAGATTTTTAATATGAAAGTCGGAGAAGTTTCTCCGATAACCGAGACGGCTGTTAATTATCAGTGCTTTGTTGTTATGGAAAAAAAAGATGCAAAAATACTTGGGCTCAGTGATGTTGTACAACCGGGCGGGAATGTCAGTCTTTACGAGTATATAAAACAGATGGTAATTATGCAGCGTCAAAATGAGGCGTTGAACGATGCGTTGGTTTCGGTAACGAACGCTCTTCGTAAACCTGAAAATTTTGTTATATTCCAAACCGGCTCGGATCTTGAAAAAACGCTTTCGTGGTAGAAAATGGCGATCGGAAGGCGACGCGGAAGAATCCTGGCATTCCAAGCACTATTCGCTTGGGACGTTGGATCGCTTCCGCCTGATGATTTATTGCTTTTTCCATGGGTTGAACACACCGGTAAAGAGCTAAACGATGAAGATTTTTTATTTTCCAGGCTTCTTTTTTTAGGGGCCGTTGAACATATCGGCGAAATCGATGCACTCATTACTAAAAACTTGGAAAACTGGGACTTTAACCGGCTTAAATTGGTTGATAAGGCCATACTCCGGATCGGTACCTATTCGCTTCTTTTTCAACAAGATACCGATCCGAGAATCGTGATTAACGAAGCGGTTTCTATTGCCCGCACGTACGGCACCGATGATTCTTTTAAGTTTGTAAACGCGGTACTTGACAGTATTAAACGAGAGTGTTTAGACTGCCCTCATGAAAAAGACAAAAACTAATATCTTCCTTATAGGAAGTATTTTCCTCTGTATTATAATAGCGTCATGTTCAAAAACCGATAAGAATGCGATTTTTCAGCAAAAATTAAATTCAATCGATAGTAGTATTCAAGAAGGCAACACTCAAAAAGCTTTGGACAGCTTGCGTGCTTTGCGCAAAAAGGCTCAGGTTCCGATTCAGTATTTAAGCATTGCAAAACGGGAATTACAGTTGCACAGTCCGGTTCAGGCATTGCAATCCATTCAAGCCGGATTAAAGAAATATCCTGACAATTCGATGCTTAAGGCCGTTCTGGCCCATACGCTGATGCAGGAAGGCCGAATGGAAGACGCCGCCGCGGCTGCAGAATTCTTGGAAGGAACTTCTTATATCGGTATCGGTGCAGAAGCGCTTATTCAAGCGGATAAAATAAAACAAACGTATCGGACGCCCGTTTCCTTTTGGGAAGAATGCTTTAGACTGACCGGTGCCCATATTTTCTTAGAAAATGCGGCTGTAATGCTTGCCCATAAAGGTGAAATTGCGCAGGCTGCCAGGCTGCGTTCGCGGATTGAAAAAGAAGAATCGCTTCGCTCTCCTTATTTTTGGTCGTGTTTAGCGTATGATCTGGGAAATTTTCAACCGGTGCTGGACGACTTGGTTTATTCGCTCGCGTATGCGGATATGGCAGGGCTTCCTGAAAATAATCCTAAAGCGTTTGAATACGCTCGCCGTCACCTTTTACTTGCTGCGGATGCAAGTGCAGGGCTTGGCGATATAGAGCTGGCTCGCGGTTTTTGGCAAATGTATGTAGATCGCTATACGGATTCTTCCGACGAAGTGTTTTATAACTTAGCTATGACTGCCCCTACCGATGAAGAAAAAGCGGAAGTATTGATAGACTGTATTTCGCAAAATCCGGGATACTATCCGGCTGTTGCGCAGTATGTTCGTGCCTGCTCTGCGATCGATGCGGCAAATCAGCAACAGAATCCATTGGACGAATATCTGGAAAGCAAAGATTTTTTCTCGTTAGAAATGGAAAAAAACTTGTTTGTGTCTTCGGCTTTTACGCTTTCCGCCGAGCAAGTGCTTGAGGAAGCCATGGTTGCCGATAGCGACGACATACGGTTTTTGCTGGAAGAATTTCGATATCGCTATGTGCAGCCGAAAAACTATGGGCAGGGGAACGGAGAAATGTGGAAAATTCTGGAAGCACATCCTCATAATCCGCTGATAAAGGCGTATGCACGCTGGTATTTTGCTTCTTCGGGTGATTTTAACGCTTGTTTTGGAATCGACAAGGCTAATAATCATAATGAGGATGTGTTTTATGACGGTGTCCGGCGTGCGGTACAGGGGTATTCGACTGCGGCGCTAAAGGATTTTAACGAGGTGGAAAACGAGAGCCGCTATAATATTCCTGCAATAGTTGATCAGGCTTATATCTATGATGCTCGTAATGAACCTGATATGGCGGTTAGGTATTTTTCCCGCGCTGCGGAACTGCTTCCCGATAAACGAACTAAGAGTAAGGTGCTCTATGAATCGGCACGGATATATGCCGAACACAATGGTATACCGGAGGCAATCGCATTGTTGAATCAGTCGTTAAAGCTCGATTCCGAAAATCATCGAGCTAATGTGCTGAAACAAAAACTGATTGCCGACGGCAGTGTTAATCGAAATGCCGGTTTGGACGCGTTTTTACAAACCGATACGAATCCCGATTCGCAGTAGAACTGGCCGTGCAGGTTACACGTGGAAGCAAAAACTTGTAAGGATCGATATGAATGATTGGTTTGAAAACGAAGCTTTTTGGGTACAGTATGCGCCCATCATGTTTGACATCTCCCGTTGGAAAGAAGCTCCTGCCGTTGCCGATGGTATTTTTAAACTTGCCGGAACAAGACGGCCTCTACATGAATTAAAAATTTTTGATGCCGGGTGCGGTTTAGGCCGTATAGCCGTTGAGCTTGCTGTTCTGGGGGCGCAGGTTACCGGTGTTGACCTTATCAAACCGTTTTTAGAGGCTGCGGCAGAAGCGGCTGCGGCGGAAAATGTAACTATCGAATGGGTTCAAGCGGATTTACGGGAGTTTGTACGTCCTGCCGCCTTCGATATTGCAGTCAATATGTATACCAGTTTCGGCTATTGCAAAACGATAGAAGAAGATGCACTCATTATCAGCAATATTGCACAATCGTTAAAAACAGGCGGCTGTTTTATCCTCGAAATGGTGGGGCGGGAAATAGCTGTGCGGGATTTTACTGCCGGAGAATGGTTTGAGCGGGCAGGGTATACCGTACTCACCGATTTTACGGTAGAAGGCGCATGGGAGGGCTTACGCTCGCACTGGCAGCTCTACGCAAAAGACGGACTTAAAGCCGACCATACTTTTGTGCAGCGCCTCTATGCGGCAACCGAATTGCGGCAGCTTATGCTGTCTGCCGGTTTTACTTCCGTCGAAATATACGGCGACTTTGACCGCTCCCCCTATAACGAACGCGCCCGAACCATGATA
>CAUPUT010000087.1:0-6565 GCA_963514615.1 uncultured Treponema sp. | reverse complement strand
AGTTGGTCAGGCGGGAAAGCTCTTCGGGGCCTTCCCCCGCCACCGGATGAGTACGAGTTTGCCCCAACACGCAGGCGGAGCACTGCGCGACCGCAGCGTAAATCTCCTGCATCGACCGAAACAGCGTTCCGCCGTTACCGCCTACCGTCTCCGTATACATTCCGCCGGAAGCGAAGCCGCCCGCTGACCCCTCAAGGCTATCATTAGCTGCAAAACCGTTATGCTTGGTAAAACCGGTAAATGCCGCCTTGCCGATACCGCTTTGTTCATTGCCGGTACCTGCCGGATACGCTGCAGCAGAAGCTCCGGCAGCAGTAGAGTCAACATTTGCCGCAGCGTCGACTGCAGTAGAGTCGACATTCATCACAGCGCCGGTTGTCGCAGCTGCAGCCGTTGAATCTCCGGCAAATGCAAACGATTCGGGATACGGCGCATCGCTGCGGTACCCTTCAATATATTCAGATGCGGTTCTAAAAAACCGATATAATACTTCACACACTTCCGTTTCCATAATCAACTTTCCGTTAGCCTTTTGAAAATAGACTGTTAAGCAGTTATACATCCGTGTACAACTCATGACGCAGCTGCCCCGTTTTTATGACTAACCCTTCCGTCAGCCTTTTGAAATAGGTGGAGCAGATTCGAGGCGCGAGAAAAAATTAACCGCAGGCGTATCTTTGATACGTTGAGGATTAATTTTTTCGTAGCAACGAAGAAGATGCCCGCATATTTCAAAAGACAAGGTTGAACAACCTTTTTTATTTTGCGGGGGACACAAGAATAGTCTGATACGCTTGCTCGGATACTATACACGGAATTGCAAGAAAATGCAAAGAAAAACCGCACAGCCGCGGAGAGAAAGTTTATTTCTTCTTAAGCTTCAGCTCACTACCTGTAAAGTCCAGCTCCCATTTTTTGGGGTTAGTTAGTTTATCCGTTATCGTAAATTTATTTTTATAGTCTGCTGTAATGTTAAACCCGCCTCCGCCTTTGACTACTACTCGAGTCTCCTTATAACCGCCCGCACTATTTAACGTAATACGTGCAATCTTTTCCGCAGCGGTTAGCTTACCGGTCAGCGTGATAAAGGCAGTATTCGTCAAATATATGTCATTCTTACTTGGGGCAGTGGCTCCTCCGCTTTGTTCAACCGTAATAACCGTAGAGCCCGACATAGTGAACACCGAATCGTCAATATATATAGCCCCTCCGTACATTTTTGCGGTGTTTCCGATAACAGCAGTATGTTTAAGCATAAGCTCTTTATCGCTATAGATACCACCTCCATTTCCAGCGCTGCTAGTCCGATGAGAGGCTTTATTATTCTCTATACTAACATTGTCCATCGTACACGTTCCTGCATTAAACATCCCGCCGCCATCGTGTTCTACACTGTTTTCTTTAATTTCAACATACTTTATATCTGCCTTTCCATGACTATAGAGTCCTCCGCCGAAGTCAGCCGTATTCCCGGAGATGATAACATGGCTCGTTTTAGCCCCCTCAATCGTTAATATACCAGCCGTAGTACCGGATGAAACTCTATTCACAAAAATACCGCCGCCGTTACCACCTTCTGATCCTATCTGCATAGCAGTATTACCGCTAATTTTTGTACCTGCTTTTAAGATACATTTAGCATTAGGATTGACGAATATACCACCGCCCTGTACCGCATAGTTCCCTCCGTTTGTATTATTGTCTCCGATGGTACACCCTATTATAGTAATTTCAGCGCCTTCGCTATAGATAGCGCCTCCCCCACCGTTTGCAATTGAACCACTTGCCACATTCTTTGTAAAAGAACATCCCGATATAGTAAGGGTTCCTGCTTTAGCGTGTATACCGCCTCCTCTCAGTGCACTACAGTTATTAACAGTTACATTTTCCAACTTACATTGGGTATTCTTAACATTATACAGATATATACCGCCGCCGGTACTATTTGCGCTGGTTGCTTCACAGTTTTCAATTGTCGTATCTTTTATGCTCACCATTCCTTTCGGCTCTTGAATATTAATACCGCCGGACGACTGGCTGCCCTTGCCTTTGCATTTTTCTATTGTACAGTGTTCAAGTGTCAAATCGGTACCTTTATTAAAGTAAATACCGGCAGCATTGAAATTGGTCTTACAGTCCTTAATCGTTACATTCTTCATTTTAAGGGAACTATTAGGGTCAACATAGACAGCATATTTTTCTGCCATGGTTAGCGCTAAGTTTTCAAGCGTTAAGGTCTTATCGTCATCTACCTCAAAAACACCGGTACTTTTGTCATTGGATTGCTCACTATCGGCTCCCTTACCACCTGCATTCAAAGTATACGTATTACCGGCTTTTGACTTTATGATAATATTCTTTTTTACCGTTATTGTAGATTTGTTAGTACCTGCAGCAGCTATGTTGTAAGTAAGATTTTTTGCTATTTCGATAACGGTGCCGTCGGAAGCACTTTGCACTTTAGTCCGTAAGTCTTCCCAACTAGTTGCCTCTATTGCCGAACTCTGACCGCTAACTGCCTTAAACTTGACGGTAACGGTTACATTATCCTGCACCGTTAGAGAAGCCTTTTTATTATTGCCGGATTCCGGCGTCGCGCCCGTCCAGTGGTCTACTTCATAGCCGAGATGAGGCGTTGCGGTAAAGATTATCGTACTATTGTGCGGAACGAATTCAAATTTCAGCACATCTGAACTGCTCGCCATTTCAGGTGTGCTGTTATACGTACCGGTTAGAGTTCCGCCATGTCCGCCGTCTACTTTAAATGTTACGGTATAGGTCTTTGGCGTCCACTGCACAGTGTATGTCGTATCTGCTGCAGGGAATACGGGAGGTGTAGGCAACGGAGGATTCCAGCTGTTGAAGGTATAGCCGTCTTTAGTAGGATTAGTAGGTTGCGTCAACGGTGTTCTCGGCACACCAGTCATGGTGATAGCATTTGTACTGCCGCTGATATTGCCGCCTGCAAGATTGAAGGTTACAGTAACTATCTTCCCCTGAGTACCTACCGTAACCGGTTCTGAATATAGCCCTTTTTTATCCTTTAATTTAACCGTATACTCTTTTTTGGGACTATCCGGCTTTACTTCAACATCGGTTTTAAAATACAGCGTCCAATCGGAAGGAATATCATCCGCATTGGCTTCAAGTTTCTCTACATCCGTTACATCTAAAAAAGCAGTATCTTCAGGTTTGATAAATGTATGTTGCGCCTCATTTACGGAAAGAGGATACGATGTTCCGTTGATTTCAATACCGGTAATATCCTTATGCAAAAGTCCGTTGCCGCATGGTTCTTCCATTTCGGTAGTCGGCAGCGGCAAGCACATAACATAATAAGAAGTTTCGGAAGAGGAAGCGGTTTTTGTCTGTCCAATAATACATTTTTGAATAGCCGGAGGAGGAGTATTTACTTTGAGCTTAAACGGAATGTTTTGCTTAAACACTCTGCCATCCGTGGTATAAAGTATAATAGAAGGAGTTATATCTCCCTTGCCCCATTCATACTGCTTCAAAAAGCTTGCTGTATAGCTAAGCTTCAGCTCGGTATTTGAAATTTTCTCAAACGTATAATCTTTGCCGAATTGCGGTGCGGCAACGCTTTTACCGGAAGCACCCGGAATATAAGGAAATGAAATAATATCGGCAGGAGCCTCGGAATCTCCCGGCATTTTTAAATTTAAGTTTTTAGAATTGTGCACGGTAAATGTAACGGTTACAGCTTCCTTGGAGGGAACGTATTGCATACCTTCCGTATAGATTTGAGGCTGCGGCTCAAACCGATACTCCGTAATCGATACTCCGGCTGACCAATAGCTTAAATAATCTTCAATATCTGCCGTGTAGTTTTGACAGGCAATGAAAAGGCAAAAAGCCAAAACTGAGAGAATAACTATCCGTATAACTTTTTTCATGTAAAACTCCGGCAGAATCGAAAGCCCTGCAAAAGCAGTATTTTTCAATCCTACCTCATATTGATAAAAAAAGAAAGTACAAAATTGCCAGTGTTAAAAGATTCATCTTTCGTTATTCTGCGATTTTTACCGAGTCTACCTGATGTATTTGCCTCTCAAATTTTACTGCCAGCCGAGCCGGGCAAGGATGCATGCACCGACTACCGGCTCAAAACGGCGGCGGATAATTCGCACCTGCGGCAACGCATCGCTGATATAGGCAGCGGTCAGTTTTGCAAAAGAAGCTTGATGTTCCAAAATGCCGCCGGAGAATACCAATTCCGCATCCGTTCCGTCGAAGAGAGCACCGTATACGCTGCGGGCAAGGAGCGACAGGTCTTGAGCGGCAGTTTCCAGAATACCTATCGCCGCCGTATCCGATTGCTGCGCCGCCTGAAATACGCAGGGCGAAAAAGAAGCGACCCGCGATTTATTAAAATTTGTGTACAAAAAGGGAAACAATTCCCGTATGGTGTTGACTCCGTAATGGTTAAACAGCATCGGAGCCAATATAGTGTTCACTCCTCGCCGTTCCAAAGCAGAAGCGGCGGCTTTAATCCCGTCCAATCCTATCCTAAAGCCGGAACCTTCGTCCCCAATCAAATGTCCAAGTCCGCCGGCGCGGGCGGTTTTACCGTTCTTATCTAATCCGGCGGCAATGGAGCCGGTACCGCTCACCACGATAATGCCTTCCGCCGTTCCGGTACCGCCTGCGAGCGCTGCCAGTGCATCGTTGCAAAGGTATAGAGGACAGCGGATTCCTTCGCCGGTAAAAAAACGGCGGAAATCTTCGGTCTCTTGCTCCGTGCTCATGCCGGCGGAAGCAAAGCAGCCCGCAGCGCAGTTCTGCACATCGATGCCGCTTTCGGTTTTCAGTTTTTGAATCAACTCGCGGAGATTGGTGCAGGCTGCATCGAATCCTACCGCATACCGGTTGGTAGAACCGCCCTTTACCTGCGCAATCAGCCGATCGGTTTCATCACAGATACCGAGCCGGGACTGTGTTCCCCCTCCGTCAATCCCAAAAAATAAGCGCTTCATCGTTTATCGCCGTTTATACGCATCAAGCGCATTGTTGATATTGCCGTTCCCCTGCTTAAGCAGCGCTTCGGCTTCTTCTTTCGACACCGCGAGCGAGGCCATAATCACCGCTGTCCGTATCTTCCGTCCGGAATCCTCAAATATCCGTGCGGCACGCGATTCTCCGCATCCGGTAATCTCGTTAATCAGCCGCTTCGATCGTTCCACCAGCTTTGCGTTCACCGGCATCAAATCGATCATAAAGTTATTATATACCTTTCCCAGCCTAATCATCGCGGTGGTGGTAATCATATTCAGTGCGAGCTTTTGCGCAGTGCCCGACTTCATCCGGGTGGAGCCGGTAACGATTTCGGGCCCGACCGGCAGATAAATGGGATAATCGGCAAGCTCGAAGGTGCGTGAATCTTTATTGCAGCTTATTGCACCGGTCGGACTGCCGAGCGAACGGGCATACCGGAGCGCCCCCAGCACATAAGGGGCGGAACCGGAGGCGGTAATACCGACCAACATATCGGACGCCGAAAAACCTGCACTACGCAGCTGATCGATACCGTGGTTTTCATCATCCTCGGCGCCTTCGATGGAACGGCGGAGCGCTGCATCACCGCCTGCGATAAAGCCCTGCACCATATCGGGGGACACGCCGTAGGTGGGCGGACATTCGGAGGCATCAAGCACCCCCAGACGGCCGGAGGTTCCCGCACCGAGGTAAAACAGCCGTCCGCCTTTTTGAAACACCTCAACCGCACAATCAACCAACCGCGTCAATTGCGGAATCGCCTGCGCAACCGCCTCGGGAACTTTTTTATCTTCATTATTGATAATCGTTAAAATTTCTGCCGTACTTTTCGTATCGATTTGATATGAAGCAGGATTACGCTGCTCCGTTACGGGAATTTCTTTCATTATAATCCATTATCTCCTGTTGGTAGGCTCTTGAAAATACGCATACCGTCTACTTCATTACTGCACAAAAATAAATGCTCAAGGACACTCTTATTCTGCGATTTTAATCCAATCTTCGGTTCTTGTGTAGCGGGAATCCCATAAAAAGATTTCCGAGTATATCATTTTTAAGTTCTTTTTTTCTATTGTTATAAAAGGCTCACAGATTATAAGGAAGGTTTATTTTAAGCGGCTCAAATAGCGCCGCTTAAAAACACTGTCAAGTTTGTGGAGCAAACTTGCGGATTGTATGTGCTTTTTCAGGCTAATGCCTTACAAAAGCACAGGAATTCGACAGTCTCAAAATCTGAAGATTTTTTCAACTGTCGAATTTATAGGAAGGTTTTTAACAGATAGAAAAAAGTATAAAATATTGTATAATTTGAAGATACAAAAATGATAGATATGCTATTTACGAGGGAATGATCGTGCGTGTATGCACAAGGAGAAATAGACAATATGTTGTGCCAACCAGTTTGTAAAAACGAGGATTGAGCGACAAGAAAGATAATGCTAGCATTACCCGTATGAGGCATTACCTCATACAAAGAGAAGGCACACCATATTGTCTTATATGCTGTAATAAATAGAAAAGAAGTGCATGATGCTTCCGGCGAGTACAAAGA
>CAUPUT010000086.1:0-6833 GCA_963514615.1 uncultured Treponema sp. | reverse complement strand
ACAATCCAAAAGAGACAACCGAGCGAAATTTTTCTTTTTTTACGTTTTGCCATAGATGCATCATACGATACTTTATAGGCAGTATGCAAGAGCCCCGACAAGGCCTCCACTGTTTTCAAAAGGAAAGATCGAACAGCCCTAATTATTCTGTGAGAGTACTAAAAAAAGGCCTGATGTGTTTACCCGTCTGCGAGAAAAAATATGCAAAATTTTGGATACAATTTCGTACAGTAAAAAAAGTTTTGACAATTTTCCGATAAATGATTGAGCCATATCAGTATTTAGCCGAAAATAAAAACATGAGAGTGCTTTTATATGACCAAGATCAGCAAAGAAATAGAAGGCTCCATCGGTATCTTGAAGATGCCAATATACAAGTTACGGCAGCCTATTGCTTAAAGGATTTTCTTTCAAAATTTGAAAAGCCGTCGCTTAAAATTTTACTTATCGAACACAGCAGAATACAGCATTATAATATTGATATCGAAGCTCTACTTGAGCAATTAGGTTTAACTTTTACCGTTATCGACTATACCGAAACGGAAACAACGTTCGATTTTTCCGTTCATTACCTATCGTCATATTACTATTTTCCATTCACAACCGAAAAAGATAAGGAAGTGATTAAAAAAGTTAAAAAAAGACTTCGAAAGTATAAAAAGCAAAAAGAAAAACAAGCACAACAATCGGAAATAGAAGCGCCGAATATCTATTGCAGTAATGCAATCGGTGTCAGTCGTGTTATGGAACATTTTACAGAAAAACAAAAACAACTCATTACAAAATTACTGGAAAAAAAAGAAGGAATAAGCGTAGAAGAAATTATCGAACTATTGAATGCACAAACAGCTAAAAACAGCCAGAACTATGCACAGACGCATATCTATCGACTTAGAAACAAACTCAATCGCCTGCTCGGAAACGAATACATCATCTCGTATAAAGCTCATACCTATCAGCTACTCTGTATTCACAAATAATAACCGAATACTTCATGAGCTCTATATTGCAAAATCCGAAAAAGCACTTACCGCAGAAAGAATTCAATCCGCGGTAAGATGAAAAACATTTACTACTTCGACAAAACAGCTGCGATACGCTCAAGAACCTTTTTGCGATCGAGCGGTTTAACGATATAGTTCTTCGCTCCAAGCAACAGAGATTTCTTCACCAGCTCTTCTTTTCCAAGTGCGCTGATCATAACAACTTTTGCATTTTTATCAAAAGCCATTATCTGTTCAAGAGCCGTAATACCATCCATTTTAGGCATCGTGATATCCATCGTAACAAGGTCGACATTCGGACACAACTCTTTATATTTTTCAACGCCTTCAAAACCGTCGACAGCAGTTGCAATGACTTCATAGCCTTCGCTGGTTAAAATCTGACCGATCTGTTTGGAAACAAAAATAGAATCATCTACCACCAGGACTTTATAGGTTGAACCATCAGCCTTTACACCGCCTGGGGCACGTTCGTTAATAGACGGAAAATCTTGTTTAGAAATCATAGCCTACTCCTCTTATGCTCTGTCGCGAATAGCAACGTTTATTTCAACTTTACCTTGCGCCGTTTCCATCGGTACAATTAACGCTTCAATGTCACTACTGGATATTGACATGTTATCACCGGTGAAAAGAGCAGGCGGGGTTAAATCAAATTTAAACCCGAGATCATGCAGTTTTGTTACTGCTTGTGCGGTAATGAGGTTCGCAAGTTCCGTGATCGTCGCACGGCCTAGTTCATCAAATTCGGTGAACTCTTCTTGATTCATCGTCGATGCGATCTTTAATGCCGTTTCAGGTGTCATATCAAAAATGACCCGTCCTTCAACATCACCGGCCAAACCTACAATTGCCGCAACACCCATCACAGGCATACAAGTAGATTTCAAATACAAGTCACCGCGCTTAACTTCACCGCCGAGCACTTGCACTAAGATATTATAGGCAGCTTCGCTAAACGGATTGATATACTCTACACGCATCAAAATCTCCTTCCAAAAAAATTTAAACGAACAATAACATCCGTTACGGTACGAGGTCCGTTTTCAGTTTTATACAAACTGCGCATGACAGCCGCTTATCAAACGACAGTCAGCCCTCTGTTTATCAATAGTCAAAAATCGATATCGATCTTCGGCTATCCGCTACAAGCTACTCCCGTGAGAAAGTAGTTATATCCCCCATTACTTGCCGCATCCACCCGCTCTGTTTAGGCATCATTTCATTTGCGCCCAAGATAACAATACCGGTGGTCTTGAGCTTATCTCTAAACTCTTCCAGTAGTATATTCTGCTTTTCCGTTTTAATAAATGACAATACGTCACGTGCAAGGATAATATCGGCATCCGGCACCGTATTTTGGTGCAAACAATCATGATACTCAAACAAGATCATATCTTTTATTTCTTGATTAAAGCTATATGAATCATTCACTCCTTTGACCAAATACGGCTTAAACCGGTTAATAATCTGTTCCTCCGGAACGGTCAACATCGGTGCATTGGAAATAGCCAATAAATCGGCATCGTTGGCATAAATTCTAATAGTAGCACGCGGATATTTTTGTTTTAAAAGCACTGCAAGGCTATATGTTTCATATCCTGTACCGCACCCGACATTCCAAACGGTAATAATTTTAGCATCGTTATCGGGCAACGCAGTTAACACCGTATTCATATAACCATCAGACCAAAATCGGTGCGTATCGGGTGAAAGGAAATTACTCAAAAACTCTCGTGCTTGATCTTCCGATTGTATCTGAATGCTGGAAGCAACACGCATATCCCGCCATTCATAGTATCGTTTTTCCAGCCATGCATTATTGACGGGAGAAGCATAGAACTGATCGAGAGCGGCGAGCGTATCACCGATAAAGCGAATATCAAGCGCATCATTTGATTGAGCGACTTCCGGCACACTGGTCTTTACAGCAGCATCGGTCGGTAAAGCATCCTCTTCGATAACTGTCGTTTTAGTATCCGTCACGGTACGAGCAGCAAAAATACGATCCACATCCAACAGAATATACAACTGTCCTGAATTTTCTACAACGCCATAAATATATTTAATATTTATATCACCGAAAATAGGGTGCGGCGGTTGAATAGTATTTTTTGAAACACCGACCACTTTATCAATCCGATCAACGACGATACCGAAAATCTGATCATCAACATTAATGATAACCATACTTTCAATAGTATCTTTTGCCCGTTGTTTAATCGGAATATTGAAGAAAATACGCAAGTCAATAATCGGAATAATATCACCGCGAAGGTTATATACTCCAAGCACAAACGGTGCGGTATTCGGTACATACGTAAAATTATTCGCTTTTGCGATCTCTTTTACTTTCATGATATCAATCGCATAATCTTTCTCTGCAAGAGAAAAGGTTATCATTTTAAAGTCGATAACGGAAATATGCTCACTTACATATTCGTCTTGCAACTCTTCATTTACGCTTGTATTCAACTCGGTTTTTTCCATAGTCATTTAACCCTCTTTTACCAGATAGAAGCCTCGCGCCGTTCACGCGCATGCATTTCTTGTTTGAGACCTAAATCAAGCAATTGTCCGACATCAATAATCAACGAAACGGAACCGTCGCCTAAAATTGAGGCGCCGGCAATCCCCGGAGAATTTGTAAACTGATCTTTCAAAGGCTTAATAACGACATCTTCCTCACCGATAAGACTGTCAACCATCAACCCGACTTTCTTTTCAGCGGTTCCGACAATAACGATATAATGATGACCGTCATCGCCTTTTTCCACTGACGGAACGCCGAACAGTCTATTCAGACGCAACAAACTGATAACTTCATTACGCACATTAAATACTTCATAACTGTCAATACGGTTAATTTCTTCACTTCGTACACGGTGACTTTCAATAACGGAAGTAATCGGAATAGAATACACTTCTTCGCCTACCCGTATCAGCAATCCTTGAATAATAGCAAGCGTCAGCGGTAGTTTTATCGTAAAACGAGTACCTCTATTTCTTTCCGAAACGACCGTAACGGTTCCGTTGAGCTTTTCGATATGCGTCTTAACGACATCCAGTCCAACGCCTCGTCCCGAAACGCTGGAGATCGTTTTTGAAGTTGAAAACCCCGGAGCAAAGATCAGCTGATACGCTTCAACATCGGTAAGATTTTTTCCCGGATGTAAAATACCTCGCTCTACCGCTTTTGCTTTTACCGCGTCGACATCAATACCCTTACCGTCATCCACAACTTCGATAACAATCATGTTACCTTCATTGCTTGCTTTGAGCAACAGCGTTCCCTGCTCGGATTTACCCAACGCTTTTCGCTCCTCAGGAGTTTCAATACCGTGATCCATCGAATTACGCACGCAGTGCATAATAGGATCAAGAAGGTCTTCGACAACCGACTTATCCAATTCGGTATCCTCACCTTCGATCACCAGTTGAATATTTTTATTTAATGTTTTAGAGAGGTCACGGACAACACGGGGGAAGCGGCTGAAAATCTGGCTGATAGGAACCATACGAATTTTCATAACGCCTTCCTGCAGCTCGCCGGAAATACGTCCTAAATTCTGTGCGGAAGAACGGAATTTTGTAACCGAATACTTCATAGAAGTTTCAAATTGACTAAAAAGCTCAAACATTCCGGCATAATCCGACGCAAGTTCTTTTTTAATCGTATTTAAATCCACACCCTGCTGAAGCTTCTCAAGATAAGACGGAAATTTATCCAAAAGTTTGCGAATACGGTCTTTATATTCGCCGTTGGCATTCTGGAACAAGGTATACAATTCATTAAATTCCATCGCACTCTGGTTAAGAGACGCTTTGGTAATAACCGTCTCGCTGACCAAATTCAACAAGTAGTCGATCCGCTTGGCATCCACACGCAACACCGAGCCCGACGAATGAGCCGCATTCGCAGCTGCCGCCGGAGCTTTTTTCGGATGTCCCGCATCCCCCGAAGCTGCAACAGGAGCTGCTTCCGGTTGAGGTGTTTCTCCTTTCGATTCCGCATCTACTACAGCAGGCTGAGCTTCTACAGCCGCCGACGCAGGTGCTTCTTCAGGTTTTGCAGCCTTCGTTTTGGAAGCACTGCCTTCAGCACTGAATGTCAGCTCATCGATTGCAGCATTTAACGTTACATCGGGAATATTTGCAATAGACAAAAGGCTGCTTTCACTTGCAGCGGATGCAACATAATATAGAACCTCAGGATGGAATTCATCTTCATAAAGAGCATCAAAATCGGGAATCGTTTTAAGCACCATCGCAGACTGTTTCAGTGCGGCAAACACCTGAATACCACCTACGGTATTCATTAAACTTGCTTCATCAAATTGGACACGAATGGCATATACTTTATTATCCGCCGGTACAGCTTCTCGTAATTCCAGTATTTCGTATTCGGAAAGTAAAGAGGCTGGATCGACCGCATTCTCATCGCCGGAAGATGCAGCTTTTACTTGCGGCTGCGCCGCCGGTTTGGGAGCAGCGGGTTTAGGCTGCGCGGCTTTTGCAGTAGTTTTCTTAGCATCTTTCTTATTGGGAATATAGGACCGTAATTTTGTAACCGTTTCGGACACATCTTGGCCGTACACTTCACCGTTAGATCTCGCTGCAAGCATATCTTTGATTATATCCAATGAATGCAGTAAAAGATCAATAGTTTCTTCCGTAACCGTAACTTGATTTGACCGGATAGCATCAAGCAGGTCTTCTACGGCATGAGTGAAACCGGACAATTCACTCATTTCGACTGTCGCAGAACCGCCTTTCAAAGTATGAGCCGCCCGAAAAATTTCATCGATAGCTTCTTTATTGGTAGGATCCTGTTCGATAACCAGAATATTACTCTCCAACTGCTCTACCTGCTGTTCCGCTTCACTAAAAAAGTCTTTCAATAACTCTTCATTATTGATATCCAGATAATCACTCATACCAATAATTCTAATTGCTTTTTAAGATTAGTCAAGGTCTCCGATACGAATTTTATTGTAATTATTGTTTATCATGATAAATAAAAGCACTAAAACACAAAAAGGACGAGATAAACACTTATAAAAGCGTATCGATTAATAGATTACAATCGATACGCTTTCACCATGCTATTTTTACTTCAAAAACTTACAGTATTTTTCGCGATACTCTTTAACTTCCGCAATAATCGCAGGAACATCAAGAACCATCTCCATCATACTGATCTGTTCTTCATAGACCTTAGGATCTATTTGATTTTTGATTTCCGGTTCAACCACATGATAACACAAAAGTCCCAACGAGACTCCTGCCAACGGACCTGCAAAAGTAGGATCACCGTTTGTAACGGTTTCACAGGCAAGGCCTGACGATTCAGCTTCGGCACCGCCGAGAAGCACTACTGTGTTCTCGCAGCCGTACTTTTCAGCTAAATCTTTAACCCGCTTTTGGTTTTCCAAGTCCATCGCGCCTGCGCTTGTTCAGACGAAGCATTCGGTTGCCGCATAAACAACTTCAGCGCCCGCCGTCTCAGCACAAAGCTTTATGGCTTCCCCGGGAATGCCGTCGCGGTCACCGATAATGATGACCTTTTTGCCTTTTAATTCCATAGCATACCCTCCAAGGAAATTATAGAAACTTCTCAAAACCTGCTTGGATTTTTCGGAGTTTCCCCATATCTATCAAGAGAGATATTCTCCCTGATATTTCACTATTAATTAGGCTAAACGCTTTACAGATATTTTTGAAGCGTATCTTCAATCTGTTTTGCGTTTAAACCTTCACCGGTAAGGTGCTCCTTCTTTTCGCCGTCAACGTAAATAAGAATTGAAGGCAGACCGAGCACCTGCTCTT
>CAUPUT010000085.1:0-6909 GCA_963514615.1 uncultured Treponema sp. | reverse complement strand
CGCCCGGCAGTTAAAGCCGCGCGGTTGGATCCGGTTAAAGCATTGGCGGATTGATACAATTATAATCGCCCGTATTGCATTTTCCTATTCTTGTCTCTATAATAGATCTATGCAAAATCGTAACGTCGAGTTATTGCAGTATCAACTATCTCTCAAAAAATTGACAAAGGTGGTTCCGGCAATGGAGGAAATTCCTCAGGCGGTGGACTACCAATTCCGGCGGTAGATCCCGATGAACAATGGGTTAAAGACGCCATAAGCAAAGCAGCAGTCTCACCTACCGTCATTGTCGGTACGGGAAAAAAGATTACGCTTTCAGGCGATAATATAAAATGGACATCCGATAAACTCGGTATAATAAATGTTACGGAAGCGGCTTCGGGAGAATATCCGGTTACCTCTCCGGAAGAAAAAGACAAAGTAACCTTAACGGCAAAGGCGGTAAAGGGAACTTTTACTAAAGAAAGAACATTTACCGTTATTGTGCATAAAGACGAATCTACGCTGACTGCTGAAGAACTGATAAAAAGCATCAATCTTCCTGCAGAAACAGAAGTCGATATATCCTTGCCTATAGAGATTGACGGTGTTTCCGGTACCGGCATAACGTGGACATCGGGTAGCGAACAGACAATTCATATAGAGAAAAGTCTGCACAAGGCGGTCATTACGCGGGAGTTAGGGGATGTACCGGTAAAACTGACTGCAAAATTGACCTATAAAAGTACAATGGTAGAAAAAGAATTTACCGTAACGGTAAAGCGGATTACAAAAATAACAGCCACCAAGTCTGATACCGGCAAAGATGGTATGCCTCATACGATACACACCGCATATACCTTTACCGATACAACCATTACGTATGAAAACGATGACAAAAACGATACGACGGACGTTATACGGAAAAGCGGCTCTCACTATACTTTCTCCGATCTTAATTTATCGGCGCATACGTTTACGGCACAGCAAACCCATACACGCAATGGCGACGGACGGTGGTTTGAAATAGGAAGCGCCGAACATCGGCATTACTATATGAGTTCCATTGAAGTATTCAAGTATATTGCACAGCTTGCGGAAAAGGATGTTATTTCGCTACAGGATCTCAGAGTTGCTTTTTCAGCAAGCGGTGACACGCTCCCTAATGACGATAAGGAACTGTTCAATATAATACAATACAGGATGAACTTGGTAACCGGCAAATATGAAGATTTTATTAAGCTATTGCCGGACGCTCAAACGATGATGATAAAAAAACAAATCGATTCCCTAAGAAAGGAATATGCTAATAGTTATGATCTTGCAGAAACGGCCACATGGGATAAACTCTTACCGCTACTGAAACGCGGTAAAGAAGAAGAGTTTGAAAAAAGGTACGTTGCAAAAGCTAAAACACCTTTCAAGTATACATACAAACTGCAGCGCGATCATGGAACCGATAAATACGGCTTTAAAGCCTCCGCCTTGTATGACAACACAAAAACATGGTTTAACCAGCGCGGAGATTATAGAGGCAGCAACGATATTCGGATTTCTACTAATAATGATGAAGCCATTGTGTATGATGGCAAAGTCTACAGTATCACACTCGACGCAGAAGGCACTCAGCTCACCGGTAAAGAACGTTTTGCGCCCACCGGCAAGAAAAAAACTATTACGGCAACTATAGCCGATAACCGTAACGGAACTGTTTCTATTACTGTAAAAGGCAATACGCACGAATTGTCTTTTAAGAGCGATAACTTGTGGTAATTGAAACTCTAAGTCGCCTGTTGAGAAGCGTACATTCTTGCACGCTTCTCAACGACGAGATTTGTGCTCAGTACCGCCACGGGTGGCGGGCGTATTAAGCAGGGGATATTTTTCTTTTTATCGGAAAAAAAGATATTCCAGCGCTTTTGCAAATAGGCGGAACAGATGCTAGGAGCCTAGCCGAAATAAAGCGGAGATACGTCCAAAAATATACGTCCATGTATATTTTTGGACTTCGAGTTTGCAATGCAAACTCGCTACTGCAGGGAACCACCGCCGTCCATGGCGGTATTGATACGTCGAGCATTTTCAGTAGCGGCATGGATGCCGCTCGTGTTACACAGAAGCGATGTTTCGGTTCCACCGAAACTCGCAGCCAAAAGTGTACAAGGATGTACACTTTTGGCGTTGCGACAACGCAGATGTCCGCATATTTGCAAAAGATTAGACTTTGAATTTAGAGACCTCAGATGCCAAATTCTCAATACTCTGCTTATTCTTCTGCGTTATTTCGCGGACATCCTGTACCGTATTGTTAATTTGCATTACTCCGGAAGCCATCTCATTCATACTATCGGTGATAACGCGGGTTAAGTTATCCAGTTTCCGCATTTCCTCTGCGACTCCCTCGCCGCCTTTGAGCATTTCCTCGGAACCGGCCTGTACTTCCGTCGTAATCATATTGATATTTTTGATAGCCGTCAGCACTTCCTTGCTGCCGTGTTCCTGCTCCCGCATCGATTCGGTAAGGCGGTTACTCATCTCCTTTACCTGTTCGGCAAGGTTAAAGATGATATTGAATTTCTCTTCCACCGTTTTTGAAGATGTAGAAAGCGTGTCAATTTCACCTGATAAGCTTTTCAGCGTTGCGGTAATAGTCTTTCCTTGCATAGAAGACTCTTCGGCTAACTTCCTAATTTCATCGGCAACAACAGCGAACCCCTTGCCCGATTCTCCGGCATGAGCGGCTTCGATTGCGGCGTTCATTGCGAGTAAGTTTGTCTGTGATGCGATATGCTGAATAACGCTTGAAGCTTCCAGAAGTGAACCGGATTCTTCGGCAATTTTCTGCGTTACGGTATTTGAGGTTACGAGCGTCGCTTTACCGTCGCCGGTTGCAACGGTAAGGTTGTTGATAACATCATCGGTTTTGCCGAGTGTCTGCCCGATAGAAGCGATATTCGCAACCATCTCTTCTACGGAAGAAGACGACTGCGCAACACTAGCTGTCTGCATTTCGATGCTGGTATTAAGCTGCTTAATGGTACGAACAATTTCCTCTACCGTTGCGGCGGTTTCGGTAACGCTCGCAGCCTGAGTCATCGCTTGCTGTTTTACCCCATCGATATTTGCGTTGATTTCATTTACGGCGCTTGCCGTTTCGGTCATATTGGCAGCGAGTTCATTGCCGACTTCTTCCATTATTTTACTGTTTGTACCGACAATTTGTATTGAAGCGCCGATCTTTGCAATCGTTTCGTTAAAGTATTCGGACATATCGGTAATCTCGTCATTGCCGATAACCGGCAGTCGTACCGTTAAATCGCCTTCTCCCTGTGCAATATTTTTTAAAGCGGATACGGCTCTTTGTATCGGTTTTATAATTTTACGGCTAACAAAATAGATGATGACAATCGCGAGAAGTAAGATAAGGATGCCGAGGCCGATCATAGTTATACGCAACGTTTGAACAATCCCCATAAATTCCTCAACCGGCGCCGAAATGATAACAGTCCAACCGGTTGTCTTCATTACGGCATGAGCGCCTATTTTATTCACTCCTCTAAATTCATAGAAGCCGACGGAAGATTGATTGCTTTCCAGCGCCATTTTTTCAAAGGCGGCAAACGAATGCAGACTGTTGTCGGATTTTGCTTTTTCGCCGATATTGACCATCTGTTCTACAAAACTGAAATCGGGATGTGCGATAACTGTTCCGGTGGAACCGAGTATAGAGCAATAACCATTTTTACCGATGGTAATATCATTTATTTGTTTTGACAGTACATCAGCCTTTACCGTTGCGAGAAGAACACCGATTACCGTACGGTTATCGTCATAGATGGGAACCGTAAATACAAATACCAGTTCTTCATCCAACCGAGATACAACCGGCTCTTCGACGAAGTGTTTGCCTTGCGCGGCAAGTTGAAAATAGGCTCTGTCGGAAACATCGATGATTTTTCCCGTATTTGTGTGCCGCCGCCCTTCCATATCGCATAAATCCATATTGTGGACGTCGTCATTAAAGGCAGCTTCTTTTGCCAAAAACATGGTCTTTTCGTGATACGAAACGGCAGGATCCCTCAATATCGGCATACGGGCAAGGCCTTCAAATAATTGCCAAAAACCGGCAACTTGCCTGTCGATAATACTTGCCGTATCGGCCGCTTTATCGATAAGGTGATCTTCGATATTTTCGGTTACTGCCACGCGAGCAGTGTATACGGCAAGTATGATTTCAAGCAAAGAAGCCGCTGCAATTAATGCACCGAAAATAATCATAAGCTTATAACGAAGAGAAAAACGTTTTTTCATCGTGTACCTCCTTGTGTAGGGAGTTTTTTTCTTTTTTCGATAAAAAGAAAAAACAGCTTCCTACGACCCTTACTCAAAGATATACTTCCTGTATATTCTTGAGTGCCGAGTATTTTTACCTAACGGTAAAAATACCGCATAATTTATTTTAACGGGCATCTTGTCCGTTATAACCAAAGAATGGATGTTTTTGGCAATGCGACAACGCAGATTCGTCGTATATTTCAAAAAGAAGGGGGGGGGGGGTATTATATATAAGTTTTTCATTTTGTCAAGCACCTTTTGTTATAAAAGAATATTTTTATATGAACTTACTTTAAATATCGGCCGAAAACCGTATTTAGCAATAAATCCAATAGAACATCTATATCCGGTAAAGCAGATTGTTTTTCAGACGCGTCTCCTAAATATACTACGAGAAAAGAAATTTTGCAAGAAAAATATTGCTACTGTTTTACTTTTCAATCTTGACAGCTATCTTCTATTGAAAATAATCAGCGGATATATATGCAATCATACGCTGTACTGCGGGAACACAATTTATCGGTATTAAATGAACATTGGAATGAGCATTTCTAAACACTCTAAATACTTCATCGGCAAATGCTTGACCTATTTCAGTTACCCCTTGAAAATCCAAAATAACTTCTAAAAATTTATCAAATCTCGTAATAAGTCTTTTTGCCTGTGAACGGGACAGTAGCAGTTCGCCTTCATGTTCCATAAGCTTTACCGGTATACGGGTTTTATAAAAACCGGGCTGTTTATCCGGATCTGCATACTCATTAAAAATATCTGAAATATTTAAATGTGATTTTTTCTTAATCAACATCGAAACCACAGTACCTGATACGGACGCAGAATTTTCAAGTAACCAGTCATTTTCATGATGTCCGCTGAAAAATAAAGTATCAGACAAAATAATTAATTCATAATTGTGAATTAGCGAAGAATTTTCCTTATTTTTCCGGCCATTTTTGCATTCGTGCTTTATAAGTAGTTATATATTCACGGAGGTAAATTACTATGAAGAAGCACAACCGCAGATACAAAGACTCGGTATTTGTAGATTTTTTTAGCGAAGACAAAACCGCAAAAGCGAACTTTTTATCGCTGTACAATGCACTACACGGTACGAGCTATCAATCTACCGCTATTTTGAAAAACATACGGCTGAAACAAGTGCTCTACATGAGCTTCGCTAACGATGTATCGTATCTTGTTGATAATAAAATTATCGTACTTGCAGAGCATCAATCGACCATCAACCCCAATATGCCGATCAGATGTCTGGAATACATCGCTCGCTTATACGAACAGTTCTATAAATCGAAAGAAAAGTATAGCCGTAAACAGCTTGCTATTCCAACACCGGAATTTTATGCGTTTTACAATGGGAAAGAATCGTATAGTGATAATTCAGTTTTAAAGCTATCCGATGCATTCATTCAAAAACATGATAAGTATGCTCTTGAATTATCCGTAAAAGTGATTAATATCAATTATGATAAAGGAAGCCGAATACTCAAAAGCTGTAAGCCGCTGGGGCAGTACAGTTTGTTTGTAGATTCTGTACGCCGCCATGTTGCTATTGATAGAGAACACGGCTTTGAAAATGCGATTAAAGAATGCATTCAAAATGATATTTTAAAGGACTATCTACAGCGTAAGTCGAAGGAGGTTCTGAATATGTTAATAGGCGAATATGATTATGATACCGATATAGCAGTGCAACGAGAAGAGAGTTTTGAGATCGGCCTTGCTGAAGGAGAAGCACGAGGCAAATCCATCGGTCTAGCCGAAGGTTCCCGCAAAAAAGCGCTCGAAACGGCGAAAAATCTCTTGCAATTCGGCCTTTCGCGGGAAAAGATAGCGCAAGCAACCGGTCTTACCCAAGCAGAGGTTGAATCGATAAACTAATTCTTAATTAAAAAAGCCGTCTCACGAAGGGTTTCTCCAACATAAAACGGCTTAACAGGTGGGCACGAAATTAACAATTACCCATTCGTATATTACAAATTTTGCAGTTACTGTTTCTTTATGCATTATTCTTACTGATAAAGTTTTCAATAGCGGCATCGCCTTTTAGTATGGCGATAGATATAAGCGAATATACCATCCTTTTCCAGTTCTTCCGGTCTTGAACGAAAAAACCGAGCGCATCCTTGAGTATCTTATCCACACTTTTAAGTGCCGCAAAACAAATCGGATAGTGAAGCAAGTATTAGGTTAATAAACGATACATTTATCGGAAAGGAGTTTTAGTTTATATGCAGATATCTCGATAACTGTTTCCGATTCATGTATTTCAGTATGATGGATATTTTTTTTGAAGGGGTATATTTTACAGTTACAGGTATTTCATCGCATATAGTTTTTTGTAGTAAGGAAACTGCACGGTTTTTTTTAAATCGATTTTTTAAGTAATGAATTGACTCCTCAAGTGTTCTATCACCCGTCCTATCTACCGAACAGCCATTAGCATCTTTAAATGCTGCTGAAGACGGTTTATTTCGTACATTATCCCAAAATAAATCTTGAGGAAATATACTACGCAATAATCCTTCATGTTGTTCGATCATGTTAAGATTCATAGAACGCATTCACTTCCTTGTTTAT
>CAUPUT010000084.1:0-6949 GCA_963514615.1 uncultured Treponema sp. | reverse complement strand
GAGAAAAAAAAAGAGGCGCCCCACTTTATTTTCCCGAAAAAATATCCCAAAAAAAAACCGGAGTGAGAAAAACAAAAACAAAAGACTCTGCCCCCACGCCAAAAAAAAAAAAAAAAAAAGGACCCCAAAAAAAAACCCCGCCGTAATACCGGCAACGGTTCCGTTATGCAGGGCAATATACACCACGAGGATTAAAATCAAATCGGGCAGTGCAGGCAAAAAACGAATATGAGATAAAATAGCTGTTTCAAATACGCCGAGTAAAAAGGCTGCTACAACCGCCCATAGAATAACCTTTCTCACTGTATCGCCCCCTCGTGGGCACTCGATAAATCCAGCACGAATACATAATCGAGCCGAGAAAAATCGATAATCGGCTGTACCGTTAATTCAAGATAGGTTTCATAATCATGTACCTTAATGCCGGTTATAACGCCGATGGGGCTGTCTTTAGGAAATAAATTATTTTCCCCCGATGCAAGAATTCTATCACCGATACCGATTTCATCCTTTGCTCGTTTTTGTACATACTGCATAATAAGCGGAAGATCCGACGCCCCTTGTCCGTTGACCAATCCTCGATGCTTTGTCGTTTGAACGGAGGCGGCAACATAGCATTGATAATCATATATCGGGATAATCATGCTGCTGTCACGGCCGGTTTGCACTATTTTGCCGACCAAACCGACATTGCTGCCTTGAAATGCAAGTACCGGCATATTTTTACGCACACCGTGTTTTGCACCTCGATTGATGATAATACCGGAATAAAGATTGTCGGGATCAAAGCCGGTAATCTGTGCCGGAATATTTTTATACGTAATGGTATCCGCAAAACCGAGCAGTTCTTTCAACTCCCTGTTTTCGCGGCGTATGTCGGCATTTGACCGCTGCAAAAGCTCATAATCCTTGAGTTTTTCGCTCAACGCCAAATATTTTGAACGCAGGTCGGCAAGTTCCCGCACTGCGGACACCGTATCCGTCACGAAGGACGACACCGAATGTACGGCATTTTCCGTACCGGACGCAACCGAAAAGCCGACCGACTTAAAATCGACGATAAATCGACCTCCGGAGAACGTCAGCAAAACGGAAGATATGATAAGCAACAAAGTCAGCAAACAAATATCGAGTTTTATTTTAAATGAAAATTTCCTTTTCATTGTATTAGCGGTTTAAACTCTCGTAGAGGCTGCGGTTACCCGACATATCCTTATACACGTCATAGTATAAACCTGCGCCAATCGCCACGCAGTCCATGGGATTCTCAGCAAGGATGACCGGAACGTGCGTTTCTTTAGAAATGAGCTTCGGTAAGCCTTTCAGCAGAGAGCCGCCTCCGGTCATAACAATCCCCCGCTCTACGATATCGGCAGCCAGTTCCGGCGGCGTCTGGGCGAGTGTCGTTTTTATCTCTTCTACAATTTGGGTAATAGGTTCTCGAAGCGCCTCGCGCACTTCTACGGAATCGATTTCGAGGCGGCGGGGAAGTCCGGTAATAGCATCGGTACCCTTAATTTCCACCCGTTCCATATTTTTCTCAGGGAATGCATTACCGATTTCAATTTTAAGGCGCTCGGCAGTCTGTTCGCCGATGATGAGGTTATGCACGGAGCGGATATGCTTAATGATAGCCTGATCGAATTCGTCGCCGCCGACACGGATGGCATTGGTAACAACCATACCGAGCAAGGAGATAACCGATACTTCGGTTGTACCGCCGCCGATATCGCATACCATATTACCGGCAGGTTCGGTAATCGGAATATTGGCACCGATGGCAGCCGCACGTGATTCTTCAAGCACTTCGACACTGCCGGCGCCTGCTTTTAAGGCGCTTTCGTGTACCGCACTGCTTTCCACATCGGTGATACAGCTTGGAATACCGATAACTACGCGCGGCTTAATGAGCCGGTGGCGCGGCAAAATCTTGGAAATAAAGTACCGGATCATCTTTTCCGTCGTATCTTTATCCGCAATAACACCGTCTTTCAGCGGCCTGATAGCGATGATGTTGCCCGGTGTTCTCCACAGCATCCGTTTAGCATCGGCGCCGACAGCCACAACCGATTTTGTCCCGCGCTCTACGGCAACAACCGAAGGTTCATTAACGACAATGCCCTTCCCTTTTATATAGATAACAGTATTACAGGTTCCCAAATCAATGCCTATATCGGCAGAAAATCTTTTAAAAAAGCCCATACCCCGAACGTTCCTCCTATTGTGAACCTCTAAAAACTTCAGTTTTTAGAGGTGAGCTTTGCTCACCGGTTTTCCTTAGATTTAGCCGCGATGTTTAAAATTAAGTCATTATTGTATAAAGACTTAATTTTAAACTCGTCGGGCATCTCTAAAATCTATACCTGAGTTTTTAGAGATGCCCATGCTATTTTATATTCAATTTTGCACGCGTTTCCGCATGTATGGGATTAAGCCGTATCGCATAGCGCCATTCGTACCGCGCCTTAATTATATCCCCCTGCATTTCATGCACCAATCCGATACCGTAATGCGCATCTGCAGAATTTACATTTTTTTCAAGCACTGCATTAAATTGCTCCAAAGCCTCTTCCGGTTTATTTTCATCTAAAAGGAGCAGACCGAGCTGATTTCGGCATCGCACTTCCAGAACGGCATCGCCGGTTTTCTTAATTGTTTCAAAGAAATAGAGCTTTGCATTTTGTATATCGCCCTTCTTTTTATAGTTTTCCGCCACGGCATAGAGCACAAAATCTGAAGGATTCGCTGCAAGAGCTTGTGTAAACGCCTCTATCGCTTTATCCGTATCGCCTAATAAAGAGGCTGCCATACCGCGGAATTCCGATAAATCACTCGCATCGATACCGCCGGTATAAGCTTCATCCAAATATTTTACCGCAAGATCGGCATAATAATAGCCTTGCTGATAATATGCCTTTCCGAGTACGTAAGCGATCTTGGGAATATCCTTATCTTTAGTTAGATATAGAGCCCTGCGTAAATGCATGACTGCCGCAGTAAGATAATCGGCACCGACGGATAAATCGGTTTGCTCGGCAAAAAGGTAATAGGCGGCAAAACCGTGCAATGCGAGCGCAGTTCCATCCATCGGACGATTCTCTAAGATTTGAGCAGTTTTTTCATACACTTTCGCATAATCTTTATTTTCCCAATCGTCATACACTGAGTTCATCGAAGGCACATAAAAATAACGCGTCTTATAGATACCCAGAAAAAATACGGCGCCGAAAACCACAAAGGCTACACATAAAAAAAGAATGACATATTGTATGATATGTATTTTTGAGGAATGCTGTGTATTACTATGGCGCCTTTTCATACCTTATCTAATTAATATCCTTAAATACGGAATATCTCCCATAAAAATAAAAAGATAGAGAACCATAAGCCGGATTCTGTCTGCGAACAGGGTAACCATCTATCTTATTATTGCATTACTGCAACAATTTCCGCAATCAACCCGTAAATAGAGGATCGGATATCCTTTACTATTCAATTTTGCTCCTGATGAGGCTTGCACTGCCGTCCCGTTACCGGAAACGCGGTGGGCTCTTACCCCGCCTTTTCACCCTTACCGTTTTACCGGCGGTTCATTTTCTGTTGCGCTGTCTGTCGCCTGCA
This sequence comes from uncultured Treponema sp., assembly GCA_963514615.1. Lineage (GTDB taxonomy): Bacteria > Spirochaetota > Spirochaetia > Treponematales > Treponemataceae > Treponema. The sequence continues at coordinate 3,328 of CAUPUT010000084.1, read as the reverse complement.
TTTTACAATGCCAACGCCCGGCCGTTAGCCGGCATCATATCCGAAGGAGTCCGGACTTTCCTCCGTATACTACACGGCGGTTACCGGCTCTCTATCTTATTGCTCTATCAATCTTCGCCGTTATCGCTTTCGGATTCGTCATAGTCGGGTGAATCATCCAAATCGGCTAAGCTGCCCATATCCATATCGTCAAAAATCATATTTTCAGCGGAATCCTGCCCGCTTTCCTGATAATAGAGAATTCTACTGCAATACGGGCAGTACATAATATTTTTTCCTTCCCGTACTTCAATCGCAAATTGAGCTGACAGAATCATATGACAGCCCATACAGACGTTGCCTTGAACGGGAACGATACCGATACCCTGCTTATTTTTGATAATACGATCGAATTTAAACAATGTGTCGCTGTCAAGATCGGGGGCAATCCGCTGCTCGCCTTCGGCAAGTTCGGCAAGCTCACTTTTCTTGTCGGCAATTTCTTTTTCGATCATTGCCTTTCGTTCTTCAAGATCTTCTTCCTGCTGCTTAATCAGTGCCTCTTCGTTTTTAATCTCTTCATCAAGCCGTTTATGATTTGCTTCATTTTTAAGGATTTCTTTGCGAAGCTCGGCCTCTTTTTTGGTAGCATCCTGAATCTCCCGATCAAGCGCATCGTATTCTCGTTGAGTAGTAATACCATCCATCCCTTTTTCGGCGTGTTCCCGTTTCTGCTCGGTTTCAAACAACTCCGCCTTCAACGCTCCAATAGTTTGCCGTATCGCTTCATCATCGGTATTCTTCTTAATATAATTGGTTTTATACCGCGCTAACAGTTCTTCCTGTTTTACCAACAGTTGAGGTGCCTCTAAAATCTCACTATCAAGCTGATTTTTCCGTGCAAGAATATCCTGTAATTCACGCAGTTTATCAAAAATCTCCGCTGTAACCATCGTCTCTCACTCCCCTATATCAATATTCCCTATGTATCCAAATAATCCTTTAATTTGCAGCTTTGTTTAGGATGCCGCAGCCTGCGTAATGCTTTCGCTTCAATTTGGCGGATACGCTCACGTGTAACATTAAAGTACAAACCAACCTCTTCCAGCGTCAGTGCATAGCCTTCATCCAGTCCGAACCGCATCTTGAGCACTTCCTGTTCCCGCAACGGCAGGCACGACAATACGCCGCGCAACTGTTCCTGCAAGAGAATATACTCCGTCAGATTCGACGGATTTTCGACATCTTTATCTTCGATAAAGTCGCCGAGCGAAGAATCTTCTTCCTCTCCGATCGGCGTTTCAAGCGAAATAGGCTCGCGCGCTACATTCTTGACCTGCTTAACCCGTTCTACGTTCCAGCCAAGTTGAGCGGCAATCTCTTCATCGGTAGGCTCCCGCCCGAACTTCTGCATCAGCTGCCGCGATTCGCGGGTTACTTTGTTGATTTGTTCGATCATGTGTACCGGTACACGGATTGTCCGCGCCTGATCGGAAATGGAGCGCGTTATCGCTTGACGTATCCACCATGTCGCATACGTCGAAAATTTATACCCTTTGCGGTATTCAAATTTCTCGACAGCCTTTATTAAACCGATATTACCTTCTTGAACCAGATCGAAGAAATGTAATCCTCTATTGGTATATTTTTTTGCGATTGATACAACCAAGCGCAAGTTTGCGTTAATAAGCTTGTCTTTTGCTTTTTTTAACATTGCATGGCCGTGGCGGATTTCTTTTGCCAGCGTGATAATATCTTCGGTAGGAGCTTCAAAATCATATTCGATTTTTCGCACTTTGCGAATCAGTGTTTGAATATGCGTATAGATATCGCGAATATCGTTTGCCGTCATACCGAGTTCTTCTTCCAACTTCTGCCGTTCACGGGGAATAGCGAGGCGTTTCCCAAGCTTTCGTAAATCGGAATATGCCCGTATGCCAAGTTGACGCTGCTTTTTTTCGCGCCGCCGTCGGTATTCTCGTATCTTTTTTGCCGCTTCCAAAAAATGATCCGAAATTTTTTCGATTTCCTCGGTTTGAAACTCGATTTTTTGCAGATAATTCAAAATCTTTTTGCGTGTTTTTTGCAGATCTTCATCATCCAAAAAACTGGCAAGTGTTTCTTTATCGTATAACTTCTTTTTTAATAATATATAAGCCTTTATATCGGAGTAGATAGGTTTTAATTGTTCGCCGTACGATTGGCGTAGTCGTTTTTTCTCGGCATCTTCATAGCTCAATTCTTTCCGCGGCTTATTGCTCTCGGAAGAACTGATTTTAGCAAAAGCTTTTTGAGCGATCATCTGAACTTCGGAAATAAGCACACCTGAGTTCTTTATCGCATTTTTGATGATATTCTCCCCATCCTCCATCGCTTTGGATAGAATAACTTCCTGTTCGGCTGTCAGTAAATTTTCCTTACCGATATCGCGCAGATAGAGTTTAATAGGATCATCGACAATCGCTTCTCTATCGTTATTCAGAAGCTTCTTATGCGTTTCTTCGGGTTTTGAAAATTCAGGTTCATTTCCGGGTTCAAGGTCAGCCTCTTCAAAAAGCTGTTCTTCGGTTTCAAGTTCTACCTCATCAAGTTCATCGGCAAACACTTCATCGGTTTCTTCGATGGCATCATCGATCACTTGTATCTGCTCTTGCTCAAGCAAATCAAGAATCTCATCCATTACGGCTTCGGAAGAGGTCATTTTTTCGGGTAACAAATCGGCCAGTTCGTCCCATGTTAAGGTCTTACGCTCTTTTGCATGGGTAATCAACTTTATAACAATAGGATCTTCGGAAATATCTATCATTTACGTCGTTTCCTTTAATTGTGCAAGCATTCTGTCGATATGCAGCTTCTCACTCAGCAGATCATTGGTATGCCGAATTTCATCAATACTGCCGCCATCACGTACTGTCTGCAATTTACGAACTATGAGTTCCCTCTGCCGCTGTAAAGCATTCTGTTTAATATAGAAGATACCGTCATATACCAATTTATCTGGATTTTCTGCAAATTCACCTTTTATAATTGCACTGCTTACGGCATTCTTCAAAGCTTCGGAAGAGCAATGCGCTAGTAAGCTGTCGTACGTGTTTGCATCGGCGCGATAACATTCTTCTAATACTATAAACAAATCCTTCGCAACAGAATCCTCAAAATCATCGGAAGTCAACTCTGCCCGCATTTTTTTAAAGAGATGAGGATTAGCAACTGCTGCAAGCACAATCCTCAGCTCCGCGGTCATTTTAAGCGCACTACGCTTTTGTGTTTCACTTTTTCGTGTAGGCGGCACCTGTTCTTGTTTTTGGTCATACTGTATATAATCAGTAAATAACGCTTTTGAGCTTAT
>CAUPUT010000083.1:0-6960 GCA_963514615.1 uncultured Treponema sp. | reverse complement strand
CGTCAAGCGGATAGCCCATAGTAAGCATTGTTTTTGCTGTTTCGAGCTTTGCTTGGCATTACCCATTATTGCTACCCGAATAGAATCTTAGGCACTGTCAGTGCTACGGACTTGCCGTTGTATGTGTATGTAATCCGCTCGGTTGCATCATCGAGGATAACGGCGGCGGGTTTGAGTTTCGGCGCAAGGGCAAAATAGGCGGCGACTTCGGAAAGACCTTTTTCTATCGGGAATTTTTCGCTCAAGTCATGCAGCGAAAATTGAACGGCGCTATGGAGAAATTGACTGCGATACTGTTCAATATGTTTTTTGAGCAAGGCTTCATCAATATAAAATTGATTAAAAATACCGCTTCGCTGCAGCAGCGCTGCCGACTCTTGCTCGGTGAATGATACGATCGGTTCAAAGCTTTGGTTAAGCGGCGGAAGGATAAGCATCCGTGCCTGCGGGAAATGCAGTACCGCTTTTGTTTGAATACCAAACTCTTTCGGAAAAACAATATCACGCTCGGCTAATTCAAAGGCTTTCGTCTTGATAAAAGCAATAAGTTCGGTCAGCTGCTTGTGATCACCGCAGTCGCGCGAAAGCAGCACACGGTTCAGCCGGTGCGTCAGTGAATGGTTGGTGTCGATAATCTTCCGTCCTGCTTCATGCAGATATTGCTTGAGGTGCAGCAGGAAGGAATCCTCCCATGCAATGCCATGCTCGGTTACCTGTACGATAATCGTCCGGGTTAAGTGATTGATCTCGTTTTTACCGGCATCGGCTGCAAGAAAGTCCCAAAAAGAATCGAAGGTTTGCCCCTGCGGAGTTTCCTTCATTTCCAAATTGGCATCAAGAGCGTAGCCAAGCACCGCGCCTTTTGTTTCGCTCACCGACTGTTTTTTGTATACATCAGCAAGAATGGTTTTAAAATTTTCTTCTACCTGCCGGAAATCCGATAAGAGTTCGCGTGCCGCTTTTGAAACTTCACGTAACCGTTCGACCATTTGAACCGGCGTATACACTTCCGCCTCTCCGGTTATTTTAATTGCATCTATACGTTGCTGCAATGCTTCTTTCTGTTTTTCAAGTTCTGCAATTTGTGTTTGAGGATCGTGCGTAGTGTTTTCCGAAAGCTCTCTGAGTTTATGCAGAATATCTTGAAAGCGGGATTCGGTACCGATAAACGTTTTTGAATCCATCGTATCAAGCCAGGTAAACAGCCGTTCCACTCCCGCGCTCAGTTCGATAATCACATCCTGCCGCTCATTATAGTATTTTTTGATATAGCCGGCCTTTTCCGAACACCATTTATTTGCTAAAAAATGAGCGCGCGCCTCGATGCTTTGCGTTGCGAGTCTGAACTCTTCGCTGTTTTGTATTTCTGCTGTTTCCCCATCATACCAATCGTCGATACTGCTATTGTCAAACCCGGAAAATTCCTGCGACCGCAAAAAATCCGCCAGCAGCGTTTCAAACCGATCGGCATTGACGGTTTGCAGATTCCGCTCTCTGAATATTTTAAAAAGAAACGAAATAACCGGTGCGGGATTCTTTGAACGTAAAAGCCGCAATCCCGAATCTTCTGCAATTAAGGTTGCTATATATGCACTGTCAGAGCTTTGCATAACCATTCCTTATCGTTATAAGTAATGCGAGTCTTTCCTTGATAAAATCCTGCGGAAGGCGTTCCTGCTCAAGTCTGTTGCACTTCGGGTGTTCCCGCAAATAACGGAAAAGCGCTAACTCTTCGGCGGTGAGACACAGGTCTGCACTATTCCGCTTGGAGAATTTTCCGGGAACGGCAAACTGCGCAAATGTTTGGTAAGTTGTACTGTCCATACAAAATGAAGTAACGTCCGGAAAGATTGCGCGAAATTCCGACAGGATTTCAAAACCGTGTTCGTCTATATCCCCGAAGTAATAGAGCTTCTTTTGACGTAGATGGATATTACAGTGTAATTGCACGGCGGCAAATCCCGAACCGAAAATGCAGAGTCCTTTAGGAACGGCGGGGAATGTCAAATACACCAGTAGATTTTCAACAATAAAAATAGTATCGACGGAATTAAAGCGCAGCGCGGCAAACGATTCAAGCGGTATGTGCACCTCGCCGCTTTGAAGCGTTTCTCCCGCAATAGTTACGCTGATTGCGTCATCCAATAAACGGAGACGGATAAACGACGATGCCGTGCGGACTCCCCATTCGGCATATATAGTTTCCGCAGTGTTTTGTAATTCCGTTACTTTTTCTCCCGCACTACGCCCATTGCAGGATTCAGCAGCGAGCGGTTGTGCTCTATCACTGCTCTGTCCACCGGTTTCATCTCGATGCCTATCTCTTTTGAGTGCACAATACAGCGAAAAAATAAGCATACGGTTTTGTTCGATAAACTTGGTGTGTACCGGCAGCGGAATTTCGCGCAAGTATAACCCGCATGGACTGTTATGTAAAAACCAATCCGCACATAAAAAAAGCCGCTCCCAATATTGCGCTTCAAACGACTCGATTAAAACGGAACTATGCTTGACCGTCCAGTCATGCACAATATCTGCAGCATTAAATTTGAGGCATTGCGTTTTAATATGTTCGAGGTTTGTTTTGAAATTGCAGGCTTCCGTTTCTTTTTGAATAAATCGCAAAAAATCAGCTTCGCTTTCAAATAGGATTTTTTCAATAACGGTCTGCATTCCATTGCTGCGGGTTTTAACGACAGAGCTCATCACCGTGTAGCCGAATCCCTTTGCCTGCTTTGAATGCTGGTACAGTTTTTCCGCTTCCGTTTTCCGCATGGCAAAATCATCCGTTGCGGAACCTCGTGCCGCCGGAATATGCAACGGGAAAAAAGCGTCGTCTCCATTAAGTACGGAATACAGATACGGTACGAATTTATGCTCGGCTTTTTTTCTGATCGCTTCAACACTTATCATACTGTCCTTTGAAAATATACGGCGCATCTACTGCGTCATACGCTGAAAATAAATGCTCAACGTATCAAAGATACGCCTCCGCTTTATTTTCAGCTATCTCCTTGTATCTACACCGTCTATTTTCAAAGGCGGTGATTCTATTTAATGCAAGTATCATTACAAACGTATCAGCAATACTATCTGATGCATTTACCTCATACCGTGAAAATAATACCCCTTACAATATACCGCTTGTAGTTACTCTTTCCTTTTCTTTTTGATATCGGTCAATCGTGATATTCAGTAGGCGCGAGGTATTATCGTTATGCTTTTCGGTAATGTGAACCGATGCGATATAATCTTCTACGATGTTGATTTTATCCATCGGTGTTACGAGGATCATCTGGAGCCCGATCTCTTTAAACAGCTCCATTGCATAGCACGAATTGTCCATATCGATTTTACTGAATACCTCATCGATGATCACCAGCCGTAACGAATATCCCTCTCCACCGGTAATGCCGAATTGAAATGCAATTGCCGATGCTAAAATCGTATAGGTTAATTTTGATTTTTCTCCGCCCGACAAACTTGCAGAATCTTCGTAATATTGTTTTTGCGTATTGTCGTTGAGATAATATTCAATAGCGGCAAAATTAAACCACTGGCGCACATCCAGCACTTTTTTACGGCGTGGATCATTTTCTTTTAAGTAGGCAATCAGCGTTTCAATTTTTTTATACTCTTCAAATTCCGAACCGGATGTGCGGTTAAAGATGGACGCGGAGTCAGGCAATGCCGCTAACAACAGAGCCTGAAAATCTTTTATGGATGTATCGGTTGTTTTGCGGTTTTCCAGCTTGATATACGTCGGAGGATTTTTGCTGTATGGAATTGTTTTTAAGCTCTTATTCAATTCCTCTATTCCGACAATAATCTGCTGACGCCCGGTATCAAGTATGGTCTTAAAATTGGTAATATCGTTTTTTACGTGCTCATTAAAAATGAGCTTAAATTTTTTCCGGCATGAAGGTAAATCATCGCGGTTCACTCGATCGTAAAAGGCTTGAAAGTCTGCAAGCCCCGATACTTCCACTTGGAAGTCCCGTACATCAGCCTCCCACGACGGAAACTTTCGTTTTATATCCGGCTTAGGGTTTTTCACTGCGGACATTTTTTCGCGGACTTTCCGCTCCGCATTTCTGACAGCTGTTTCTGCCTGTTCGCTCTCTTTATTCAATGCCGATTCAATCCGATCCCGTTCGGTATCAACGGCTTCAGGCTGTTCAAAAGTTTTTTGTACACTGAAATGCTCTGTAAAAATAGCGAGCGCTCTTTGTGTTTCTTCACTTTCTCCATCGGCATACTGATGCAGCTGAGCGGTAAATCGTTCCTGTTTGATGCGGATATCCGTCAGCTGTTGTTCCGCTTTTGACGATGTTTCAATATAACCGGTACGCGCTTCTTCTTTTGTTTGCTTTTCAATTTGCAAACCTTGCAATTTATTTTCAAGCTGCCGCAATTCTTTGTCTCCGCGGAGAATAGCTTCCTTTTCTTCAAGAGACGCATTCAATGCAGCCGAATATTTTTGCGCATCAAGATCATCCCAGAATTGCATCTTTTCCAAACTGCTCAAGATAGCAAGCTGACCGGTTATATCATCTTGTTTTTTCTTGCTGTCTTCCAGCGCGGTGTCGTTTTTCGCAATTTCGTTTTGCAGTTTTTTCAAGCTGAACGAAAGTTCCTGCCGCTTTTGAATATTATCCCATCCGAGTACAAAGGTTTGCCGTCCCGAATGCTGCGGACGATCATCTTTTTCGTGACGTATTTTTGCTTTAATTAAACCTGTTGAGGTAAGCGCCTTTGCCGCCCTGCTAAATACGTCCGTATCATCCGTACAGATATAATCGAACGTATCATGCAAATATGCTTCAAGCCAATCGGAAAGTTCATGCTTCCGCTGTATTTCCAATTTCGCAATAAGTGAATTTTTTTCGGCTATGTTCTTTTTCAGCTGCGGTTTGGTATCGGTTTTAAGATAGACAAGCCGTCCCCGTAAATTATGTGTTGCCGCATACGTATTCACTTTTGTATAGAGGTGAGGAGGCACCAGCAGACATAACGCAAAGTTATGCAGCAGTTTTTCTATCGCAGCTTCCCATCGGCTTTCTTCTTTTGCAACCTGCAATAGCTCTCCGGCAAACACCAGTTCTTTTTCCGAGCAGCCGATATGTGCGCATATTTGATCTCGTATCCCGATATTATGCGCAGGGATATTTGTCGTCCGTTTATTGAGTGATGCCAATTCTTCGATTATCGTTTGCCGTTCTTTTTTATATGCTTGATTTTGCGTATTCCGTTCAAGGCTTGATTCGTAAAGGTCATCTTTTTCTTTACTGAGTTTTTCTTTCAATTTCGGTAGCAATGCTGCATTCGCATTAAATTTCTTTTCCGTTTGCGGAATTTCCAAAGATAAAACACGGGCGCACTGTTCATAGTCCCGCACATTATTCCGGCATGTCTGCAACCGTAATTCATTGAATTGAATCTTATGCTCAATTTCTTTGATCAGAATTGCCGTGCTGTTTTTTTGAATAACTGCTTTGAGCGAATCCATATCGGCATCGAGCTGTTTTATTTCAGCTTCAAGCATATTTCTTTTATTATCAGCGAGCAATTTTTCTTGTTGCAAAACAACTATTCGTTTTGTAATCGTATTCAAAACTGTTTGTATATACCACAGCTGTAAAATCATTTTGAATTGTTTTAATGTTCTGTTCTTTTGCTCACAGTCTTCAAATATTTTTCCGGCATCTAAAATTTCCTGCAGCAGTCTGAGCTGTTCTTGTGCTTTTTCTATCTCGTTGTATATCTGAGAAAGCTCTTCGTAATGCTTTACCAAATCATCAAAATCGCGTTCGGTATCGCGGCCTTCAAACATATAGGTTCTAATAAAGTCATTTAAGTTGCCGACTCCTTTCAGTCCAACCGTTTGGGAAAAAAGATAGAGAGCCCGATCCGAACGCAAGCCTGCAAGCTGAGAGAATGCTTCTGCATACGGGGCAAAATTATCGGCGTAAAACTTGGTACCGAATACTTCGGTCATGCGTTTTTTCCAATTGCTCTGCGGTGTAAAATCAATCCCTGCTTTTTGTATCTCTTCAATTGAAAGCCGCGTATGTGTTATCGAATAGATTTTTTGCAAGGCTCCGCCGCCGGAAAAAAACCGCACTTGCATAAGCGTTATCGGCCTTTGATCATCTCCCAACACAAAGCAACCGAGCAAAATAGAAATACAATTTTCTTTTGTGCGTAAATTTTTTGCAGTGCCGGAGGTAAATTCTTCCTCGCGTTTGTTCCCATACGTACCCAGCACATAGCTGATTTCATCACGTTCCCGCTTACTCTCCGCTCCGGCAGATTGGTTATAAAAGCGCTGCCGCGGCGGCACGATAAGCGACAAAAAAGCATCCACCAGCGTCGTCTTCCCGGAACCGTTTAAACCGGTCAACAGCGTCGCCTTCTTTCCGCACCGCATCGTGTACACTTTTGAATCAAAAACACCCCAGTTGTATACTTGAAAAAAATCAAGATACAGTCCGTTTTTATCAATATCTTCGGTTTTCAATAAATCAAATTGCATTAGCCGTTCTCCTAAGGTAAACGCATCAGCTATTTTGGAGTATATTCCCGCAAAATGAGAGGCTGTACCACCAGAGTTTCGCCGCTTTGCGGCTCAAATGGTGTTCCAACCTCTTATTTTGCGATACGTGGTCTGGGTGGCTGATGTGTTTACCTTGCTTGTTTTGAAAAAAAATAGGCCGTTCCGTAAACATTAACTATTACCCTATTATTATCCTTAGTTATTCGCTTCAACACGCCAGTAGCCGTTTTTGTCGGCGCCGACACGGGTGATACGGCCTGCTTTTTTTAACTCTGCAAGCTTGCGGCTTATTGTTATTCGCGATTTACCTGTTTTTTTTGCAAGTTCGTCGTAGGAAATAGCAGGATTGTCTTTAATACAGGTTAAAATCATATTTACAGTATCATTTACAGTATCATTTACAG
>CAUPUT010000082.1:0-7064 GCA_963514615.1 uncultured Treponema sp. | reverse complement strand
CGTCCTTCTTTGACGGCAGCTTTTACATCAGACATGATTAATATATTTCGCGCCTAAAATATTCCGGCGCACGAATATTTCTTCATATCGCATTTCCCAATTTTCCACTTATTTTCACAACCCGGTGAATACCCGCTTTTATTCGATTTTGCATTATACTAAATAAAAAATATGCTACAATCGTGTTATAATATGTCAACTCTTTCTCATTCTGACACTAATAGTTATGATGGAGCATCTTTGATCAATATCCTTAAATTTTTTATGGGTGCCCAAAGTGAGGTTTTTAATGAAAAAAATTATATTTGTAGATATTCCTATGAAAAAAATGAATGACGCTACAGATACCCAATGTTATGCAGGAACAGGAAATGCCGGTTGCCGCTATACCGGTAAGGTGGTGTTTCCTATCAATGCCGTGCTTGCGGAAAAATTGCAGAAAGGAGATCAGGTAAAAGCGGTACTCCTCACAACCATCACCGGCAAAGATCACTCAATAGAAAATGCCGAGCTTTTTCAGCAGGAACTGAATTCGATTAATGCTGCTATCGGTGCGCATATTGAATATGAGCAGCTTGCAACGGATTTTGTTGAATCAAAAGCAACCCATGAAGTACGGCTCCGTAAAATGCTGCCGCTTATGGAAGAAGGCGCTGAACTCTATGCAGATATTACATTCGGACAAAAAACAATCCCCATGGTTTTAATGTGTGCCTTTCATTTTGCGGAAAAATTTTTTGATGCGGATGTAAAAAAAATCATATACGGCAAAGTTGAGTTTATCAAACATGCCGACGGAATAGCCTATCCTGAAAATCCTGAACTGTATGATGTTACGCCGCTCTATTATTTAAATAATCTTATGGGGACAATGGAAGCTCCAAACGGAACAGAGGCATTAAAAGCCTTGGATGCCTTTTTTGCACTGTAAATAAAATGACCGGAGAGAATGATGGACAAAAAGCAGCAGGAAGCAAAGATTATCAGGATTGCAACGGAACTGTTTCCGTTTGTTCAACAGAAGAATACCGCCTGCGCAGAGTTTCTCACCTTGCGGGCTAAGCTGACAGATGCCGTATGGCGTTGGGCTTTGCTGACATTCAATCCGGAAAAAATTAAAAATGCCGCGATTGAAATAATGGAATGTGTAAACCGCAGTGTGCTCAGCTATGAAGGAACTGCCGAACGTTATATTAACTATCTTGCACGCTCTTTAAAACAAGAAACAGCCCGCGCAAATATAAAACTGCATACTTTTCAGTCTGAGATCATTCCGCTTCCGGAGAACAAGCGGCGGAAATGGAATCGGCTGTGCACCGCTGCTGCACACTATGGGAAAGACATCGAACGTGCTGAAACACAAGAATGGCTTGCAAAGCGAACCGGTTATTCGATGAATGAAATAGCTCAGCTCATGGAGTGGAAGGTTCAGACTGCTGTACAATCGGAACATATCGATTCCGAAAACAGCAATGGATATTCTCTGTTTGATTCTGCGGCACTATGCATCCAAAACGGTTACAAAACAGCAGATACCTTTTTAATAGAACAAGACTACATTGAGCACTACCTCCGGCTCATTGATGCAGCATTTGCCGCATCGCAAGACCGCACAAAGCCGTATCTTTCCGCATTGCTGACCCATCGGGTGTTATGCGAACTGGATGCGGCAAAAGTAGACAGTACCGTAATAGCTGTAGTCTTGCGCAATGCACACTTTTCAGATACGGAACATGGACGCACGCTCATCCGGCTATTTTTTGAAGCGGAAGCCTTCCCCCCGCAAGAAGATATTGCCGCACAGTTCGGCAAAGATAAAACCGATGCAAGCAGAACGATAAGCGTTTTTATTAAAAAATTGCAAAAAATCTGTCAACCGGCAGAATAAATGACATATAATAGATATTGGAGGCTCACATGACAGCACCTGCTACAAAAGAAGAGATTACGGAAAAGATTATTGCCGTAGTAAAAACCTTTGACGGCAAAAGGAATCCGTCTGTAATTATGCAAAAATTAGGCTGGACTAAAGACACCGTCAATGATATGTGCGGTTTATTCAATGTCAGTAAATTCAGTGAAATTTTATCTCAGATACCGCAGATAAAAATGGAGAAAACCGAACATGGCACCACGTATGTACAACTTGTACAGAATACCGAACACACACAATTAAATGCCAAGCAGGAGGAACCACAGATGCCAGAAACAACAAAACATCACGATAGGATAGCTGCACTTAAAAATGCGCTCGGCGAAGGTCTATACGAAAAAGATGAAGCGCTGCGCCTTGCACTTTTAGCAGCAATTGCAGGGGAAAGTATTTTCTTTCTAGGTGCTCCTGGGTGTGCCAAAAGCATGCTTGCACGGCGCATTGCACAAGCATTTAAGGCGGACGGCGATGGAAGCCTTCAGTATTTTGAAACACTCTTAAATCAATTTTCTACACCGGAAGATGTGTTCGGCAATATTTCTCTGAAAGCATTGAACGGTGAACTTGAGGACGAACAGGGAAATAAAAAAGAAGAATACCGCCGCCTCACAGAGAACATGCTACCCGAAGCGGATATCGCCTTTCTCGATGAAATTTGGAAGGCAAGTCCCGCAATCCTCAATACACTTCTTACCATCATAAACGAGCGGAAATTTCATAACGGCAGTAAAGTACAGGACGTACCTCTAAAAGCCTTACTTGCTGCGTCAAACGAACTGCCTGCAAAAGACCGCGGGCTTGAAGCTTTGTATGACCGGTTCATTATTCGTTTACCTATCGGTTTTATTCAAAACGAAGATAGCTTTTTTGATATGGTAGAAGGTTCGTCCTCTGAATTTGAACTTTCCGATGAGATTAAAAAATTGCAGATTTCCAACAAGAACTTAGAGAGCTGGAAAACACAGATCGACACAGTGCAGCTTTCAGAAGAAGCAAGAGCGGTTATTTCCGCAATCCGTAAAGAACTGACGGTGCAGAATGAGACATTGAGCGAAGAAGAAAAAGCTGCCGGTGAATCATTTGCAATCGGCGACCGCCGCTGGAAAAAAATAGTGCGCATCTTAAAAACCTCCGCATTTTTGAACGACCGTACCGAAGTAGATTTAATGGACTGTCAGCTGATTGAATACTGCATCTGGGATACGGAAAAGCAACAAAAAAAAGTACGCCAAATCGTAGAGACGTGCATTCGGCAAAACGGGTTGGATTGCGATACTGCGATAGATGACATTAATGACCGGATTGAAGAGTTTACAGCAAAAGTTGAGAAAGATTGGTTTGACATGGTAAAAACTGCGGCAAAACCTGTTTCTTACAAAATGAAAGATGATACGAATGCTTATAAAATATTAGAACCGACAGAGGTATATTTTGCTGATCACACAGTTGAACCTTATTACATTTCTATTGACGATTTTAAATGGCAAAATTACAACGATCGAAAAGGAATGTTGTTTGATTCGAAGGGTGAGAAACTGGGGCCCAATTATAACTTTTCTTTTAGTGAATGTAGTATTGTTAATGATACGGTAACTTGGACTGATTGGTGGAGAAATTACAATAGATATTCAGACAAAACTCATTCAATGAAAATCGAAATGACTCCTGCCAAAACATATCTACAGCAAAAAGAATATTCCAATATAGCGCAGGAAACGTTACAAAAGAATTTTGACAAAGCATATTATAAGCCTATTGTGGATGAAATCCATGCTGAAATTAAGGCGCTAAAAGACAAAAAAGAAGCGGATGCGATACCGTTCAAGGCAAATTTATTTGCAAATCAATCCTATAATAAAAGTCTTACTGCAAAACTGGATGAGGCAATCCGGCAGCTTCAAGATGCGGAAATCACACTTGCTAAACAGCATAACAGGTATTTCAACGCAACACTCAATACGGATTTTTCAGAAGGAGATGTTATTCTCAAAGACGGAACCGCTTTTTCTTCGGAAGAAATTAAAAATATGACAGAAGAACAGAAAAAAAATGTGATTGCAGTTGTGTGCATTGCTGACGATAAAACCTTTGCCCTTGGTATAAGTGAAAAGAAATTGACATGGAATGCACTCAAAGAATATGCCCTTCATTACGGCGATGCCTTACCAAAAGACTACGCAGCGAATTGGATTGTTCCCGACAAAGCTCAACTGTATGCAATATGGAAAAACAGAGATAAGCTCAATACTTCTTTAACCGCACTCGGCATTCAAGGAGGACTGCTTACTCCACAGGAATACTGGTCGGCATCCGAAAACGGAGAAGCGGCAGCCTTCTATCAACTTTTTGATAAGAACGGTTTGCAAGACCATACAACCAAAGATCATGTATACGCAGTCCACACTATCCGTGAATGGAGCAAAATATAGTGGGTAATATGAATACATCCCGTGAAGCCCTTACCGCATTGCAGCAAAAGTATTCCGGCGACATGCCCGATGTCTACCGGCTTTCCGATGAACAGAAAGCATGGCTCGAGCTGAAAATACAGACGCTTGCAGAAGGGCTTCAACCGCCGCATCCGGTTATGGAATTACATAAAATCCGCAACCGGCTTGCGCATGCAACGGAAGATATTCCCGATAAGGAATTGCAAAAGATGGTTTCATTTGTATTTGACAATATGGAAGAGATTAGAGCTTTAATAGAAACAGGATGCACTGATGACGAGAAAAGATAGAAACTCAAGAAAATATAGCAGGAAAGCATTGCGCCCTATTGAAGAAATGAGTGAAAAATACCCTTCCGGTATTTCCGATGTTACAGCAATCAATGAAGAAGCGCGTGCATGGCTGCAAATAAAAATGCAGCAGCTACGGGAATGTTTAACAAAAGTATGGTTTTCTTCAAAACCTTATTGGTGGGAACCGCTCCGTCTAACACGGAATAGAACCGCACACCAAACGGAAGATTTAAGCGATAATGCATTTGCCAACCTGTGTAGTACACTATTTTCCAACATCGGTAACATAAAACAAAATTTAAACGCAAACATTCAACGCTATAAGCAGCAATCAAAGAAAAAGCGAAAGTTTGAAAAAAATGCTGCCCCTGAATCTGCATTTGGTTCAACTCTGGAACGGAAGCAGTTGGTTGATGCGATCGAAGATGCCATACAGCCTGTTGAGCCGGAAGACATCCCCATTGCTTTTCCGCAGAATACGTTTGCACAGCTTGCACAGCATACGCTTTCTGAAATCCTGAATACGCAAGATGTACAAAAGTATATGCAAACCCACGAAGGGCTTTCAGAAAACATTCAAACAGATCTTTTGGAATGGCTGCAAAAAGCACACGGCACATTGGAAAAAGAAAATCCGTTTTTCGATGAAGCAATCTTTGCTGCACAGCAGAAAAAGCAGTCTGCAGAAGAAATTGCAGCCGATCTTTCTGCGGAAAAGTCAAAAATACAGTATCACTATAAACGCCTTCCGTCAGTTAGCGATTCAAAACGCGGAACTATTCAGGAAAGTACGCTGGACTTTGATTTTTACCGCAAAGCATTTGCCGAGCAAAAACGCATCACCGATAGTGCAGCAGACGATGCCGCGAAAACAGTCCCGACAGAGGAAGCACAAACGTCTCCGGATGCAAGTATACAGGTAGACAATATGCAAGCAGAAAACACTCCCGGAAAAAATGAGCAAGTAAATACTACCCATGCAGAAACCGTAACACAGAAAACGAAAAATAGTGAAAAAGATACGCTTCAATGGAAATCGCTGGAAAAACTTGAGGCACTTCGCAGAAACTTTATTGCCGATATGGAAAAAAATCTCATCGAACGCAAAACAAAGTGGGAGCAGGATCGGATCGATGCTATGCGAAAGCAGTTTTTGGAAGAGCTGTATAAAAAAATACAAAACTTTATGCGGCTTGAAAAACTACTTACGCCGTTCACTAAAAATTTCGGAAGGCTCTGGGATTTATCGAAGCATCCTTTTGAAACAAGCGGGTTTGAAATTCTTGATACCTTTGCCAAACTTCTGGAACAAGATGAATCGCTGCAGGAACTTGCCGCCCTTCTCGGCAGGCAAAGCCGCACACAAGCGGTGTTTGAAAAAGAGCTGCGGGATAAAATCGTCATAACAACAGAGTGGCATCCGCAACCTGCATACCGTGGAGAGATAAACGGACTCAAGTATTCAAACGATATTGCAGCGGCTCTTCCCTGTGAACTTGCTCTGCTGAAAAATCCTGCGGCAAAAAAACTCTTTCAGCTAAAATTTGCACAAAAACAGCTCCTGTCATTTGAGTATCAAAATGAGCAAGAGTCATTAAAAGAAAGTATCGAGCAAGAAGAGGTAACGATGGAAAAGCAAGAACCTAAGGGACCGATTATCATCTGTGTTGACACGAGCGGCTCTATGCACGGCACTCCGGAGAATATTGCAAAAACGGTAGCATTTGCACTGGCAAAGATTGCCGCAGAACAGGAACGGCTTTGCTATATCATCTCGTTTTCCACAGATATTGAAACACTGGAAGTAAAACCGAATGAGGATATGGAATTGACAAATGCAGACGGAGGCAACTACCTGCAAAAACTGGTACGTTTTTTGCGTATGTCGTTTAACGGCGGAACCGATGCGGAACCCGCGCTGCGGAAAGCGCTTAACATGCTTGCAGGCAGCGATACTGCAACCGGATATAAAAATGCCGATGTACTGATGATCTCGGACTTCGTAATGGCAGATCTTTCAGATGATCTTGTTACGGCTATCGAACAGGAACAAGAAAAGAACACCGGCTTTTACAGCCTTGTTATCGGAGAAAGCGGCAACAAAAATACCATCGCCTGTTTTAATCACAACTGGCTGTACGACACCAATGATACCCGCGCGTCCCGCCATCTTGTTGAGCAGCTGCATGAACTGAAAACACGGAAATAACCAACAACTCTGTAGTTTCCCATTTCCCATGCGCCGATCAACTCCTCCCTCCTACAACAGCATAGAACGCAATGCCTACAAACAGCAGTATAATGATGTAGTCCGGAAAGCGCATCTTTACCGCTTCATAAGATGTCCGTTTCCGTTCCGCATCAAGACCGCGTGCAAGGGAAGCGGAG
>CAUPUT010000081.1:0-7078 GCA_963514615.1 uncultured Treponema sp. | reverse complement strand
TTGCCCAGCGTGAAAGTCTGCGGCGAGGATTATTATAACCGGTTATTTTACTTATCGCCTCAGACTCTATCGTTTTCCATTTTGCACCGTCATCGGCAGTAAATTCATTATTCGGAGCAGGTTTAATCTGAACATGAGAGTCGCCCGTTACGGTTATCTTTACCTTATTGGGCTTGGAAAGAGCATATATCACCGTATCTTCTCTGAATTTTTGCGAATCTCTAAGGTTTGACCCGCCTGCATTATTCAGTTTCCAGCCTTTCAATTTATAACCGTCTTGGTAATGAAGCAAGTTTTCAACGTCGGCTTTGTTGTTTTCCCAACTTGAATCGTAGAGGACTCTATGTGTATTCGGATTTGGTACGCTAATATTGGAATCGCCTTGGATGGTCAGTATAACATGCGTCCGTTTTGAGATAGCATATACGGTAGTGTCGGCGGTAAATTTATGTGTAGGCTGTATTTCGGCGCTGTTCAGTTTCCATGCGGAAAAGGTATAATTCTCATCGGAACCTGTTATCAGATTATCGGCGGTGCTCTTTATTTCCGACCATGTGACACCGTAATCTCTTTTTAATTTGTTCCTATCGTCTACCGTCGCTATTTGGGTGTGGCTGTCCCCTGCAATGGTGATGGTTATCGTTTTCTTTTTTGATACGGCATAAACGGTTGCGTCCGCATTAAACTGATGATTATCAAGGATAACCGTACCTGAAGCTCCGTTCAGTTTCCATGTATTGTTTTCATAACCATCCTTATATTTGATGAGTTCCTCAGCTTTAGTTTTTACATCAGCCCATGTTTTGTTCTTATCGATTTTGAAGGATCGAGTAGTTGTTTTAAACTCAACATTTTCATCCCCTGCAGCAACCGTTATCGTTATTTTTTCAGGCGCAGGAGCTGAAGTCTGCTTCGACACGGCGTAGACGGTCGTACTCGTTTCAAACTTATACGTAGGCGCAATAACCGTACCTGAAGCACCGGTCAGTTTCCACTTATCGTTTTCATAACCGGTCTTATATTTAATGAGTTCCTCAGCTTTGGCTTTTGCATCAGCCCATGTTTTGTTCTTATCGATTTTGAAGGATCGAGTAGTTGTTTTAAACTCAACATATTTATCCCCCGCAACCGTTATCGTTATTTTCTCAGGTGTTGAGCTGCCGCCCTGCTGCTGGGAAGACGCCCCTCCTCCCTTGGAGGGAGTATTGGGGCCTTTACATCCTGCAAAAAATGCCGCAAGCGTTATCACCGCTGCTATGCATAGTATGAGTTTCTTCATTATTTATACCTCATTAAAAAATATTTCCCGGTCTTTAAAGCCCTGTTCTTTCGTTTTACCCTATAGGAATTGCTAAAAGGCACACGATGCCTTTAGCCGTTTTCCCCGTCAATACCCCAACAATTGTATAACTTTTGATAATAAAAACGTATTTGTAATAGAGATGTCGAATGGCTTTATTATAATTTAAGCCATCAGCCGCTGAAAAAGACCGTTACACGGATATCTTTTTAACTTACAGATTGAACTCACAGGATAAGCCCTGTCATTTACCCTCTGTTATAGCTGGATAGTCAAAAAATCAACCGACTTTTGCAGCCTTTTGTTATTTTCAATATTCGTGGCGAATATATAGTATTTTCTTAAATGAATCAAGCAGATTAAAGCATAATTTTTTAGATTTTCGAAATAGTACCGATTTTTAGTTCTGCGGCAGAATCATATCTTCGGAAGTATTACCTTCGATATGCAAGAAAACCCTGTTAGGCAGACATGCATTCCAATCGCCCGATTTTTTGAGTGTAGCGGCATTTATGCAGGTTTTATTGGGGCACGGAGAATCGGAAATAAAAGCGGTATTATGTTCTATCCTGACAGTAGTATTGCCGATTGAGCCAGGTACAACTACCGTGCGTGTTTCGGTAAGCGGGTATATCCATTTACCGGCTGGGGTCTCAATCACCAGCCGCTGTGCGCGATTCTCTCCGGTATAGAGGAAAAAACCCGCCCACAGGGAAACAGTAATAATGGAAGCAAAAATAAGATAATCAAGAACACGCAAACGGCGGAAAATAGGAATCATACGCTGTACTCTTTTCTTGTTTTTCGAGTTAAAAGTACTCGTTGTATTTTACCGTTGATCCCTTTCGCAAAAAAAGTTTGCAGCAAATCTTTGTTATCCATTGTCTTTTGATATCCGAAAGCAATCTGTTTTTGGGGGGCTGAAAAATCACGGGAAGACCGAGTGCTTGTCAAATTGATAAACGCAGTAGGATACTCATTCGGCTGCAGTGCAATATGAGCGGTAGTACAAGCAAGCGTCCTCATCAATACTGCAACCGAAGTATCCAATTCTGAGGCGGCAACCGATTCAAAGGCGCCGAAAGTCAGTGCAAGAATATTGTTATACCCCTGCTCACGGGCAATCCAAACAGGAGTATTGTCCATCACACAAGCATCTATCAGCATTTCATTCTGCCGCTTAACCGGAGTAAAAAGTCCGGGATAAGAAGAGCTTGCTCTCATTGCATCCGCTAACAGTCCTGAATGTAAAACAACCTCTTTACCGCTGCACAAATCAAGCGCATTGCAAAAAAAGGGAATAGTACAGTCATCAAAAGATTTACAGCCGGAGAGTTCCAAAAAAAATTTATGCGTTTTTTCCCCGGAATCGGCTCCCGTGCCGGAAAGCATACGGGTAATCAACGTACCATAGTGAATAATCTGATTAAGTGCGTGTTTAAAAAGCGGGATATGTACGCCGCCTACATAACGGTTAACGTCGAAGGATTCTTCAAAAACAGCTTCCATTTCCCGTACCGGTTTTCCGCTCGCGTATAAGCCGCCGATAATAGCCCCCATCGAACAGCCGACAATACAGTCCGGCTTGGGGAGATTCAATTCTTCAAGCGCTTTAAAAAAGCCGATATAAGCGAGCCCTGCGGCTCCACCTCCCGATAACACAAGTGCCCATTTCATAGTAGCAAGTAGTATACAAAAAAATAAAATCTACGCCTATAGCACGATAATGTAAGAGGGAAGATGATGTTCCAAAAGTCGGTTGCTTTCGGAATATCTCCTATCCCTATTGTATCTCACCGCGTTCAACGGAGAATTTTCCTTCTTTCTTCTTTGCTTCAACTTTTATATCGCTGATAGGATTCCATTCCACTGCAAATGTAATTGTCGGACTAAAATCATAATATCTACGATGACCTATCTTCTTTAGCTGAGGTTTAATTTCACAATTGAATTTTAACGTCCAGTCTTTCAGATAGTGAGTAAAGCCTATATCGAGCGATTGCAATTTAAACCCCGATGTTTCCCGTTTTGTCCTGTTCCAAAAATAAAACGATTCAGCTAAATCGGTAAGAACATTGGTATTTCCCGGAATAACCACCGGCAAATTTAAAGCTTTTTGAAAATATCGCGCAATAATATCATTTCTGCTTGATGAACCGAAAGAAAAATCCCAAAATTCATGAATATTAAAAATGATCTTAGGCGCAAACGTAAAATAGCTATCGGTAATACGAACTAAGTTAAACTGTAAAGTTGACGATAATCCCAGCTGTATTTTAATACGATTTTTCCAGGCATAAATAGTAAAAGGGGTCGATGTATTAGAAAATGAAAAACCCAATGCAAAAGGAATAAATCGTTTTTCCGTACCGTCCAATACCCAACCGCTTCCCGGCACAAGCTTTTGCGGCACTTCCCTGCTTTGGGTATAGAAGGCAGAAAGATATTTCCATCCTAAGGTAATATGCAGACGGTCGCTGTTCTTGTCTTCGACGTTGTAGGTGTACGTTTGAGCGATTTTTATATCATAAGGCAGTATCCACGTCAAATCCATTTTTACGGGAGCCCAAACCCATTTTTTTGCCGCATTTTCTTTTTCAAACAACTTACTTGAAGCCGTAAATGTCCCGTAGGGAAAAGACAGATTCATCGAAGTAGTATAGGCTTGCAAAAGAGGCGGTAAGTTCGTAGAAAAAGTAAGCTTTTGCGTATACTTTTCCGCCAGTACAACTCCGAATACCGCCGATCCCGTATGTGCGGTAATAAACTCCTTATTCCACTTTACACCAAACATTTTCCATTTTGGGTTGTCATATGTGCCGGTAAACGTATTTTTTGCTAAAATTTCCGTAATACTCCAGCCGAACGATATCGGTTTAAATAAATCGCTGTACACAAAAGGATTAACGGTTACCGAGTTTTCATTTTTTAGGGTGTACACATTCGCTTTAAAGTTGTTCAACTCTAAAATAGGCTTTCTGCTTTTATCCCGTGTCCACGGATGCCGCTGATAGTTACCGGAAATAACCAGATTACTCGAAAGAGAAATAAGATTTTGTGAATATGAAAATGCCCCTTTTAAAGCAGCACTCCCTTTTAGCTGATAATATCTCGATTCATAGTCCTGCCACTTTATATCTTCAGGCTTATTCCATTGCGAAGTCGCAAAGTTTGTTTCCTGTAAAGCAGAAAAATCACCGGAATAACCAAGCGAGTATGTAATACTGTGATCAAATTCTTTGCCGTAAAGCGGTTTAAATACAGGGATAAAACTATCCAGAAAATTCGGTTTTGAATCGGCTGTTTGTTTTTCGGATACACCGTCTGCCAATGGCGTATCCTGTGCTATAAATGGATGCGCAATGCCCTCTACGTCCGGTATTTTTTCCGCCTTTTTTCCCGCAAACATTGTATTGGAAACGAACGTTCCTGCAATTGAGAGTCTACCTTCAGGTTTAAAAAGCTTAGGATAAAAAAATTCCCGTTCGGGGGCATAGTCCCGTTCAACACGCTGAATTTTACTATTCGGTTTTTTATCAAAATCGACCGTTAATGAGACGTCATCGATATTAAGCGTCGAGATCCATGGATTGATGTTGTTAAATGAAGGACGGATTGAACCATTGAGTTTCCAAGAATAGGAGCTTTCTATTCCTTTATCGGTTCCTTTTGCTAATTTTTCTTTGTTCAAAAGATAATTAAACCAATTCATGTCCTCGGAACGATCAAAAAAATCTTTTTTAAAATAGGGATCGGAAATAAAGGGCATATTTAATGAAAATTGAAACGGTGCTTGTGAAATACCAAAATTAATATGCGCTCTATATCGAAACGGAAACGACATACCCAAAAAAGAACTTTTGTTGTAATACCGTTTTCCTGAGATATCATAGGTAGTATGTGAGATACCGCCACTGCCGACCCTTGTAAGAGGAAAGAGCGTTCGCGACATACCGAAAAAAAGTGAAAAATCGAGCTGCCTAATCAGCGTATTTTTAGGAATTACCTTTCCGTCTATTCCTATTAAACCGCCGAGCTGCGAATAGGAGTCTGCAATTAGTTTAAGATAAGTCGAATCCGTATTTGTTTCGTCTTCATCAAGATTTTTAAAAAACAAACCGATCCGCTCCTGCTTTTTCAGTCGATCGCTTTTCATAAAATTAGAGAATGAACCGGACTTTTTGGAATCGGTATCGAGCGATTTACGGCCGAGCAAATACGTTGTTGTTTGTATAAAGTACCCTTCCCTATTGCGAAAACCGAACACGGGATGGAAAATCATCTCATCGGCAGGGTAATAAAAAAACGGTAAATAAAATATCGGTACAACTCCGATAGAAAAATAACCGTTCGCAAAAGCCAGCTCATTACCCGGCAACACCCAAATTCTGCTTGCACGGATAGACCACAGCGGATCATCATCGGGATCAGTGTTAGTGCTGAGCACCGCATTTTTAAACCCGGTAGCCCCGCTTGCATCGCGGCCGACCGTGGCCGACTGAATAGTAAATGGGTTGTCGCCCTTTTTCCGGGGAGCCTGTTTAATCATACCGTCAAGGAATATGCCTTCCATCTCGTCGATATTAAATAACAACAATTCACCGGAAAATTCTTCCGCATCTTCGGAACCGCCTGTCTTTCTGCTGTACCGGACATTTCCTTCAGCTTCAATCATGTTCTCGGAACGGTTGTATATCAGTTTATCCGATTCAATCGTAGAAAGGGATGAACCGTCTTTTACCGAAAGAGAAACTCCGCCGGTAAATACAATAATGTCGTCCTTTTTCGAGTCGACGGCTTTTTGAGCATCTTCGGTTGTTACCTCAGACTGTGCATCGGATAAGTTTCCCGGCATATCGGTTGATTTTACCGGTACATCCGGCTCGCCGACTGCAGAATCGGCGATTACCGCAGCAGGTTCGGCATTCCCTGCTGCAAGATCAATATTCGACATCGCTGGAAACTGCTTCTCATCAGCGCCTTTTTTTTCCACCTGTTCCGTTTTGTCTTCGCTGCTATTCGTACCTTTTTTTTCCCCGTTTTTATCCGATTTAGTGCGATACTGCGCCTTATTTTCTTTTTTGAACACCTCCATCATACGGACGGAATTGATGGTAATAACTTTCGGCTCTTTCGCGGTCTGCGCATAAGGAGAGAGGATGCACAAAAAAAAACAAAAAACGGAAACAAGCGACTTTTTCATTATAGGATGTCTATAAGAACCTATGAGCTCTTTTGCCGATGCCGATCAAGCATCTCTTTGATGTAAAATCCCGTGTAGGAGTTTTTCACTTCGGCAACTTCTTCCGGCGTGCCTTCCGCAATAACAGTGCCGCCGCGGGAACCTCCTTCAGGGCCGAGGTCGATAATGTGGTCGGCTTGCAGGATGACATCGAGGTTGTGCTCGATCATAAGGGCGGTATTCCCCTGGTCAACCAGCCGCTGAATAACCTCCATCAACTGTTTAACATCCGCAAAATGCAGTCCCGTTGTCGGCTCGTCCAAAATATAGAGCGTCTTACCCGTCGACCGCTTGGAAAGCTCGTGCGCCAGTTTAACCCGCTGCGCTTCGCCGCCCGACAAGGTAAGCGCCGACTGCCCGAGGCGGATATAGCCGAGCCCTACCGAAAGGAGGGTTTGCATTTTGCGGGCGATCTGCGGCACGGGAGCAAAGAACTCGGCAGCTTCTTCGATGGTCATCTCGAGCACGTCGGAGATGTTCTTCCCCTTGTACCGGACATCGAGCGTTTCTTTGTTAAACCGCTTGCCGCGGCACAC
>CAUPUT010000080.1:0-7160 GCA_963514615.1 uncultured Treponema sp. | reverse complement strand
CAACAGCAAACGGTACGCCAAACGGCAGCAAACCTTTTTCCAATCCTTCCCGAATATTCACCGCATCGACATGTCCGACCCGCAAAGCGAACAACGCATTGCGGAGATAGTACGGGATATTTTTTAGCAAAGTTGCTTTAAGGTTTACTCGTCCACTCCGATGCACTCAATAGCTCGTGATACGGAATCGACACCCTCGACGCAGAGCATCGGGGTATAGTGATCCGTGTTAAGAACGATTAAGCACGGAAATCAATTTTTGAGTGAAGGTATTAAAAAAGAAGAAAAAATGCTAAAGTGAGAACATGCGGTGGGAAGAATTAGAAGATGCACTTGAAGTGCTTCAAAGCGAGCGGGAGTACGACGGATATTTTTGCAGCATAAAAGATGCGGTTATCATCGTTATTTTGGGAAGCCTCTGCGATCTGAAAAGCGTAAAGAAAATACATGCGTGGGCAACGAGCGATCATGTAAAAGCGTTTCTTGAAAAAGAATTCGGTATAAAAAGAATACCGTGTTACTGGTGGCTGTTAAGTCTTTTGGCAATGGTAAGCCCTGAATCACTTAATCGGTGTATGAAAAACTGGGTAAGCGCACTCATTCCCTCTCTTGCGGAAAAGCTTGAAGCGGAAGAAGAAGAGCAAAATAAGAAGAAGAAAAAAAGCTTGACGATTGCAATAGACGGGAAAGAAATCCGCTCGACAAGGAAAATGAAGAAGTATGACAGTCCGTTACATATTGTCAGCGCGCAGATAGGCGAACTCGGGCTCACTCTTGCGCAGGAAACAGTGCAATCAAAGAGTAACGAGATACCGGCGGTACAAGAGCTGATAAAGACACTTGAGATAGAAGGATGCATGGTAGTTGCCGATGCTTTAAACTGTCAAATACAGACTGCACAGGCAATTATCGATGCAAAAGCTGACTATTTATTAAGTGCGAAAGGTAATCAGAAAGAGTTGATGAATGATATAGCAGTGTATGTCCAAGATAAAAAGCTGCGTTCAACGATGGATAGCGTTACCCAAACGGAAAAAGGTCACGGACGGATAGAAACGAGAAGTGCGTATACTACTGATGATGTTGAATGGCAGCCGGGAGGCAGGGTATGGCCGGCTGTTAAATGCATTGGAGCGGTGCATACACGATTTGAGACAGACAAAGGGGTAACGGAGCAATGGCACTATTATATTTCAAGTAAAGTGTTGAGTGCCGAGGAGCTTTTACATCATGCGAGAACTGAATGGTCGGTAGAATCGATGCACTGGTTGCTTGATGTTCATTTTAACGAGGATAAATGCAGGATTCAGAGTAAGAATATACAGCAGAATCTGAATATGCTCCATAAAGTAGCGCTTAATATCGTGCGCATATACAAGCGGGAAACTCAATCAAAACTGGCTTTGAACGGTATTATGTTCCGTGCGCTTATGAATCCTCACGACTTATTACCGCTTTTAGACAAAAATTGATTTCCGTGACGATTAAGAACCGGTGATTGACATTTCAAGGGTAAGCTGGTACAGTTATCAGCTGTCTATCTTAAAATTAAGAAAATTAAAATCTATATTAATTAAGGAAACACAACTATGGCGGGCTTTAAAAAAAATACTTTAGCAATCGGAAGTATTATTATTCTGGTGTTCTCGGTCATTGCGTTTGTCTTTGTTCCGGCAGCAGGCGGGCAATGGGGGAGCAATACAAAAACGATGCTCGGTAAATGGAAAAACAAGCGGCTTGACTACACGGCCGACGGGCTTTTCTTACGGGAACACCGGCAGCTTCGCCGTTCCGCCGAAATGCGCGGATACCTCAGAAGTGATAATAAAATCCAGCAGGAATTCATTGAACGGCAGATTATGCGCACGGCGTTTAACGCTTCAATGATTCAGCTCGCGGCGCAGGAAGAGGTATTGAACGCCGGTTTTTATCTGCCTAATAAAAATATCAACAAGATGCTCATGTCCTATTATAC
Organism: uncultured Treponema sp.; assembly: GCA_963514615.1. GTDB lineage: Bacteria > Spirochaetota > Spirochaetia > Treponematales > Treponemataceae > Treponema. The sequence continues at coordinate 5,185 of CAUPUT010000080.1, read as the reverse complement.
CGATTCCACAGGAGCGTATTCGGAAAAATTATACAGCCAGACATCGGAACAGCAGCGACTTGCCAATAGACGGCAAGTAATCGATTATCTTACCGCACAGCGATATATTGAAGACAATTTCGGTACCTACGATAATATATTCGGCCTAAAAACCAGCTCGGCAGAAACCGCTTTTGTACAAAAGATGGCGGAAAAAGAACGCACCTTTAAATATGTTGTATTTGAAGAAAGTCAATTTCCTCAAGATAAAATTCGTGCATATGGCGAGGAACATGCCGATTTATTTGCTGAACATAACTTACTCATGCTGACATTTAACTCGCAAGAGGATGCAAATAAAACCGCTCAAGCGCTCCAAAAAGGAGAGATCACGTTTGAAGATGCCGTTGTAACAAATTCTACCAAGCTGGGTACCGATTCTACAGGAAAATTGCTTTCACCCTATCGCACGACTGTAAACCGAACATTCCCCGAATCGAAGGATCTTGATACCGTACTCAAGCTCGGTGTCGATGAGATTAGCTCTGTTGTTAAAACTTCTTCGGGATATGCGATTGTAAAATGCACCGCTCCGGTTACACCTGCCGATTTTACACTGGCCGAAACCCAAGACCGCGTGCTTTCATACATGAAATCGAATGAACGGGGAATTATCGAAGATTACCTTGAACAAAAGGCAAAAACTTTTATCGAAGCGGCAAAAATCGGTGGATTTGCCCATGAAGCTTCCGTAAACGATTTGGTTATACAGACAAGCAATCCAATAGCGCTGAATTACGGCAATGCTGCTATGTTACCGCAGATTTCGTATCAGTCGGATACTTTCTTTAGCGCAGGGATACGAAATGAAACGTTCTTTAAAAAAGCCTTTGCGCTTAAACAGGGAGAAATTTCGGAACCGATTTTACTGGGGTCGAACGTACTGGTGTTACAGCTTGAAGAAGAGAAAGCCGGTTCGGAAGAAACACAAAATAATATTGCAAACTCATATCAGCAGTTTGCATCGGTTTGGTACTACGAGTACCCGCTCGCTATGCTTGCTTATCAACAGCTTTCATGGGGGCAGCAAACCTTTATCGATTTTGTCTTAAACAGCAAAAACTTTACCGACAATTTTAACGCGGTATTCAACTAAAGAGATTGATTAACACCAACGAAGATGAGAAGCCTCTGCTGATACAAACAGACAGGGGCTTTTCTGTTTTATATCGAAATAAATATCTCTATTCAAAATATAATCCTCAAGAGGCCATTACAGCACAGATTGCATCGTTGCAAATCCCCGATTCTGCATTAATACTTTGCCTTTCACCGGTACTGGGCTACGGGCTTAAAGAATTGGCGGAAAAGCTGTCGGCATCTTCTTATATCCTTGCGCTGGAATGCGATCAAATGTTGATGCGGTTCTCGCTCGATCATTGTGATTTCTCTCCGTTTGCACATCACAGGTTTTCCTACATCAGAACGGATTCGATTGCAGAGGTGCTGAAAAAGATAGAAACCTTGCCGCAGTTTCCCTTTAAAAAATGTATTGCCCTTTCCTGTTCAGGCGGGGTACAGCTCAATCAAGTCTTTTATGATGAAGTGCGTTTATATGCTGACGAGATTATTTCACGGTTTTGGAAAAACAGGATAACGCTGATGCACCTCGGCAGGAATTACGCGCATAATACATTCCATAATCTCCTCTCGCTTGTGAGATCACTCACAAGAGTACCGGCGAGGTCGATGAGGGGATCGCTCACAAGATCGCCGAAGAACTCGCTGGCAGGCTCCCCTGCGTGGGGGGCACCGTCGAGTAAAAGTAATTTCCGTTTGCTCACCGGCGATGAACATATCCGCAAGCCTATTTTGGTTGTTGGCGCCGGGCCTTCACTGGATACTACGCGGGATTTTATCATCAAGAATAGAAATTCCTTTTTTTTACTTGCGGTTGATGCCGCGGCCGCAGCGCTTTTACCCGATATTCGTCCTGACGCAATAGTACTGGTGGAATCGCAGTATTGGATTGATTCGGCGTTTATCGGTTTACACAAATACGGCATACCCGTTTTTGCCGATCTGACGGCTTCCCCCCGTGCGCTGCAAGCATGCGGCGGAAACGTATACTTTTTTTGCACCGAGTATGCTCGGTTGAGATATTTGGAACGACTCTATCAAACGCTGCAGCCGCTTATTCTTCCGCCGATGGGATCGGTAGGGTTGACTGCGATACAGCTTGCTTTAGCGCTGGCTGCCCCTCACCTGCCCGTACTGCATACCGGCTTGGATTTTGCATGGCAAAACGGTCTTACCCATGCCGCCGGAAGCAGCCCTATAAAAAAACTTTTTGCGGAAATAAACCGTACCGAATCGCCGTATAAGCTCAGCCTCTCTAGCGGTACGCAGCGTATTGTCGGAAAGAAAGGGTTTTCCTATTGGACAACGCCGACGCTTTCCGGCTATGCGGAACTGTATCGTCATACCTTCTCTGGAAATGAGCGGGTCATCGACATTGGCACGGAAGGCTGCTTCCTGAACGGCCGACAAGCCGATATAACTGAAACGGAGCGGATACTTACCGATGCCGGTAAATCGAATATAAATGCGGACGGTAGTCTTTTTGCTTTCGCTTGTAAATCAGACACGGCAAACGAACAATATGAAGCGCTCTGCAGCTATCTTACCGGTGAAGCGGAAGCCCTGACGATAGTGAATGACCACTTACAGGGTAAGCGCCCAATATCGGAACACATGATGGAACAACTCTTCGCAGAACGCGACTACCTCTATAGTCATTTTCCCGATGCTGCGCGGGGTTATTCGCTTGACCTCGGCTTTTTAAAGCGGGCAGGTATCGAGCTGCGATATCTGCTGAAAATTCTCAGCTAACAAAGCACGGATGCAAAAATGGCTAAAGAAATGAAGAATTTTTGAATTTTTTAATCACAAAATCCTATTGCAATACCTCCTGCCCCGGCTGATTGCAACATGAGCCAACACAGGGGTAATGTGCAGAGCATATTCTGCTTCGTCCCATTCGCCGCTTTCAAGCTTGTAGCGGTATTCTTTAATACGCTTTTTAAGGCGTTTCTTCTTCTTTTGCGAAAGGTATATCCCTTGCGGCTTGAGTAAAAAGCCCAGAAATGGAACACCGCTTGCAGTTTTGCCAACAGTTTCTTCCTTTAAAGTTAACAGCAACTCCCCTTCCAAAAAGCGCTTGGCTGTATGCAGTATGTCTTTTATTTCCTGCATGTGGTATCGGCAAAGAGTAAGACATCATCCATATACCGAACATAGCCTTTTACCTGCATCTTTTCTTTTGCATAGTGATCAAAAAAAACGAGATAAAAATTTGCAAAGTATTGGCTCGTTAAATTACCGATCGGTAAGCCCCGCCCTTCCGTTACACAGTAAGAAGCCAGCAGTCTGTCAAATAAGTTGAGCAAGGCTTTGTCTTTAAACTTAGTAGCAGCCAGTTTGCCGTGCGAAATGGAATCAAAATACTTTTTCATATCCAATTAATAGGAGAAGACGTTTCTTTTTTTCGATAAAAAGAAAAGTCTTCCCCTGCGACCCCATCTATTCAGAATCGCCACGGATGGCGGTGGTTTTATGCAGAAACGAGATTTGCGTTTGACACAAATCTCGTACTAAGGGGAGTACAAGGAGGTACTCCCCTTAGTGAGCGACTTAAGGCTCTGCCCTAAGAACCCGCATTGATTCCAAAGCATAGTTCTGAAAATAAAAGCTAAATAGTGCTGACTTTCACACTAACTCGTTTCAGTACCGCCATGGACGGCGGTGGTTCAAAACAACGACAAGTTTGCCTAAGCAAACTTGCAGTCCAAAAATATACAAGGATGTATATTTTTGGGCGTACCTCTCCGAATTTTTCGTACTTACCCTGCCCGACACCTTCAATTTGAGCCAAAGCAGATATTGTCTGCGGTTTCTTTTCCGCTATTTGCGCAAGCTGCGCATTTGTTACTACGGCATAGACGTGAATCTCCGCTTGTTCGGCTAATTTTTTCCGTTCATCCCGCAAGTAAGAAAACAGTTATTTTAAGAGCTCTCCGTATCTCTTAGCCGTAGGATTCTCATTGCTTCTTGGGCTATTGTTTTATTTGTGTCATGCGCCATTTTTTTCAACAAATCGATGGGCAATTTTTTGTTTCTGATGATTGCAAGGCAGATCGAAAAGTCGGGGTCGTTCATCAGTGTTTCAAAAATATACCGGTCGTTTTTGTTTTTCATCGCAACGGTGAAGCGAACGTCCGCATTTTCGTCTGTACATAAAAGACGCAAGACTTCGGCGGGAATATGTTTGTTGTGAACGAGCCACGCTTTTTTTTCGGGGTAATGGTGCAATATTTCGCCGATGACAGCGGGGGAGAGCTCTTCGGTTCTGGTTTTGTTGTTGTCTTGAATATTATCGTTTGCGGCTAAGTGCAGGTATTCTTGTATGGTATTGATCATAGGTGTCCTCATACGATTGTTGATTCTCTTTATAATTTTTTTGCGGCAGTGTTTCTGCAAATTCAATATCATACACAAAGCCGCGCCGTATTTTTTTCTTGCGGTATGATAAGCGATTCGAAAGATGCAAAAATTACGACCTGCATGCCAAGCGTAATCCGAGACTACCTGCATGAAAATCGGGAGTATAAAAGAGCCTGACCGGCAGCACTGCGTTATATATATCGATATCTATACCGCCGCCCCGAAAGACACGGCAGGAATCGGGAATATCGTCAATGTCAACGATACCTGCTTCTACAAGCGAGTCAGGCAAAAAATCTTTGACGCGGTCCCAGCACCATTCCCACACGTTGCCGCTCATATCGTAGAGCCCGTATCCGTTCGGTTTCAGCTTTTTTACTTCATGGGTTCGGCTTTCACTGTTCCCATCATGCCACATATATCGATCAAGCTCTTCTTCGTCATCGGTTCCCGCCCATCGGCTTTCAACGCCGCCTTTTGCTGCCCATTCCCATTCGGCCTCCGACGGCAGCCGGAATCCGTTTTTGCTTATATCTACGGTTACGGCATCCCATGCCTTTACTGCCGTCTCCTTTTCGGACATATATTTTTCCGAAGGAATTTTATCGAATGGAAGTGAGGCAAAGTCTATCGGTTTTCCTTTAACCGTTACCGTATAACAGGGTTCAAGGCCGAGCTTCAAACTGAGCTTGTTGCAAAAGGC
>CAUPUT010000079.1:0-7170 GCA_963514615.1 uncultured Treponema sp. | reverse complement strand
AACATCGGTGAACCGTTCGTAATGACCGAGATCGAGGTCGGTTTCTCCGCCGTCCTCCGTTACAAAAACTTCTCCATGCTGATAGGGGTTCATCGTCCCCGGATCAATATTCAGATAAGGGTCAAACTTTTGATTGATAACCGAAAAACCTCTGCTTTTCAGCAAAAGTCCGATAGATGCAGCGGTAATGCCTTTCCCAAGGGAAGAAACAACCCCACCGGTAATAAAAATAAAACGAGCTTTCATCATGCGTGCCACTATAGCATATTATGAGGGCTTCCGCAATCAACATACCTTGAAGCAAAGCATTCGTAAATGGGCTGTCCAAAAACTTCAGTTTTTGGACAGTTTCCTTAGATTTAGATGCGATGTTTAAAATTAAGTCATTACTGTATAAAGACTTAATTTTAAACCCGCGGGGATGTCGAAAAAGTAACCAACTTTTGAGACATCCCCTTGCCTGCAATGGTGTAGCTATGCTAAAACATCGCTTCTCCGACAGGATGCCCGTGGTACCAAATAGAAGTGAGTTTGCGGCAAGCAAACTTACGCATTGGCTTGTACATGGACGTACAAGTCAATGCAGCGGTACGGATACAGGCTGTCTAAATGTATCGGCAGGTTCAAGCAAGAAGCCGTAGCGCAGAGGGACCCCCCCCCTCCCAAAAAAAAACGTTGTTTCTTTACCTTTTAAGCACCTTATACATAACGATACCGACGGCAAGTAAAAACACACCTGCGATAGCTAATCCCCGCAGTAACCAAACGGGAATAACGGCTGCCGGAAGATACAACCCTCCAAGCAGCAAAAAAATACTGATGATAATAAAGATGAGTCCGCATATTTTTGATTCGGTTCCGCTCATTCTTACGCTCCTTCTCGCCACGATGTAGCGTCATTATGGGCTTGCGTCATGCGGTAATAAAGCCCGTGCTGTTTGATCAGTTCATCATGGGTACCTTGCTCTTTGAGTTCTCCGCCATCAATGACAAAAATACGGTCTGCTTCGCGGACGGTTTCCAGCCGGTGAGCAATAACCAGTGTGGTTTTTCCGCGGCATAATTCACTCAAGGCTTTCTGTATTGCCTGCTCGTTATCGGCATCGATACTCGCGGTCGCTTCATCCAAGATGATGAGCGGCGCGTCTTTGAGAATACTCCGTGCAATCGAAATACGCTGGGCTTCTCCGCCCGAAAGAGAGGCACCGCCTTCACCGATAACGGTATCGAATCCGTACGGAAGCCGCATGATAAAGTCATAACACTGCGCTTTTTTTGCCGCTTCGATCACCGCTTCTCTATCCGCATGAGGACGCCCCATCGCGATGTTATTTGCAATCGTGTCCTCAAACAGATAAACCCGCTGAAACACCATACTGATATGATCCATTAATACCGTCAGCGGAAGCTCTTTGATGTTTTTTCCCCGTAGGAGGATTTCGCCCTTCGATATATCCCAGAACCGCGCCAGTATATTCATAATGGTGCTTTTTCCGCCGCCGGATTGCCCGACAAAGGCCGCCATCTGCCCTTGTTCGATACTGAACGACAGGTTATGCAGCACTTCTTTATCCCCGTAGTCAAACGACACATTTTTGAATGTTATTTCCGTATCGGCTGTTTGCGGCAAAGGCTCGGTTCCCGTATCCTCAAGCTCCCGTTCGTTAAATACTTCGTTCACACGATTCAGTGCAGCTTGCATGATCGCCAGTATACCGGTTTTTTGATAGAGCTGTTTGAGCGGCGTAAAAAGATTGAAGGCAAACAGCATACAGCCGACAAATACGGTGCTTGACAGGGCTCCGTGTTGAAACAACCAAATATTGAGGGCAAGTATTGCGGTCATACCGAGACTATAAATGATCAGCAGTGTCCGCTCCTTGGGGGAATATTCTTCTTCAAAAGACAAGCTCGCTTCTTTCATGCGCTCAAAGCTGGCTCTGATATCTTCCGCACCCGCTCCGGTGAGGTTATAGCTTTTAATTACGCCGAGCCCTTCCGTGTATTCCAACACGGCGCCGGTCAATGCTTCGATGCTTTTTTGGCGCAGCTTTGAGTTACGGGCGGAAAGCCGGATCATCGGCTGCGCGAAAAGAATTGCCGTAAGCTCCGTCGCAATGGCAACAGCTCCGAACAGTGGATGCAGCACAAAGAGAAACCCCGTCAAAATGATCTGCGCCGCGATGCTGCTTGTAACCTCCGAAACAGCCGCCATCGCCTGCTCCTCGATAAAGACCATATCGGCCGACAACACCGAACTGATTTTTCCGATATTCCCTGCGGTAAAGTATCCCATCGGCAGCCGGCGCAGATGCCGCCCAAGCTCAAGCCGCTTTTCCGCAAAGACCTTATATCCCGCTCCCGCTTGCAGCCGGTCTGCGATATTTTGACAGATTGCCTGAATAGCCAGCAAAAGCAGCATGACCGCTGCCGCATAGATTGCCGTTTTAATGTCGGCTTCACCTTTGATAAGCATGTCGATAAGTTTTACGGCAACCATCAGCGGAGCATTTGCCGCGATCGCTTTTAAAAAAGTAAACAGATATGCCAATCGGATTTTCCGAGCGTACGTGCCGGTAAATACAAGTAACTGATGAACCATCGCAATCATAGCGTTTTTTTCTCCTTCCCCCGTACCGTCCAGTCTGCGGTTTCTTCGGAGATACGCCAGAGGTTTTGGTATTCCGAACAGGTTTTAATAAGCTCCGCATGACAGCCGGAAGCGGCGATACGTCCGTCTTTGAGCACAATAATGCGGTTGGCGTTCATAATGGACTTCATTTTATGAGCGATGACGATAACGGTTTTATCCCGCACGATTTCGGATATTGCCTGATTCATCTTTTGCTCGTTTTCAGGATCGATAAAGGCGGTTGCCTCATCCAAGATGACAATCGGAGCATCTTTAAGTATTGCCCGTGCAAAGGCAATCCGCTGCCGCTGCCCGCCTGAAAGTTTACTGCCTGCTTCCCCTGCAAGCGTTGCGTACCCGTCCGGCAGTTCGCGGATAAACTCATCCGCCTGTGCTTTTTTTGCTGCGGCAATAATCTCCTCATCAGTTGCGCCTTTTTTGCCGATTCGGATATTGTCGGCGATACTCTTGTTAAAAAGAAATACATCCTGAGAAACGTAGGCAATCCGTTCGTTGAGCGCTTCTAAGCTCATTTCACGGATATTCTGTCCGCCGATTAACACCTCGCCGCCCGAAACATCGTAATAATGCACCAAGAGCTTTGCCGCCGTGCTTTTCCCGCTGCCGCTCGCCCCAACTAAGGCGGTCATCTGCCGCTCTTGCGCCGTAAAGGAGACGTCTTTCAGAACTTCCAAATCCTTGTATGCAAACCGGACATTACGGAACTCGATGTCGTGCCCCGTGCCGGAAAACGGCGCCGTTCCCGTTTTAAGTTCCGGGTAATCAAATGCTTTTTCCAATGCTTGAATTTTATAACTTGCTTGCGGTACGGCGCCGATAAAACTCATGCAGCGGAGCAGGAGCGGTGCAATTCCGAAAGAAAGACAAATTATCAAAATGTAGCGGGCAAGAGTCAGCTGACCGAGCAAGATAAGCAGTGTGCCGAAAGGCAAGCTGTATAATAGGATGTTTGAAAACAAACTGCCGTATAGAGCCATCCACGGGAATGAAACCTTGTACCATGACAGTGCAAAGTCGCGGTACGCAGTAACGGAAGAAGCAAATCGTTCGCCGAATTCATCCTGCCGGTTAAACACGCGAACAACCTCCATACCGTTTACATATTCGATAATGGTATTGTTCAGCCGCTTTGCTGCGGCAAAGTAACTGCCCATCTGCTCGACACCGACACGGTACATCTGTCCCGAAACACTGATGCCCAGCGCAATGACAACACAGGTAAGCAGTGCAAGCTGCCAGTCTATAACGAGGATGGTTACAAGCGCAAACACGGCAACGGTGAGATTAGCAATCCCTTCGGGGATCATGTGCGCCAAAAGGAGTTCTATCGATTCAATGTCATCGGTAAACAGCTTTTTGATAGCTCCGCTGCCCAGCTCCCTCACTTTTCCGAGCGGCTTGCGCTCCAAGTTTTCCTGCAAAAAGCGGCGTATGTTTTCCAGCGTGTTGTAAGCCGCACGGTGTGAAAGCTGAAAGCCGTACATATAAAAAACCGCGTATACGATTTCCGCAAGCAGGATACCTGCAAGCATTTTCCCGCTTCCGGCTAAGGTCGGAACCGAACCGTTTAAGACCTGCTCAAGGATGGTGTATACCAAAAGATACGGTATAATACTCGCCGCTGCTCCGAGTGTCATACAGAGCGCCGCTTGATATATCGTGCGGCGGTGCGCCCCTGCGTACTGCAAAATCTTGGAGATAGAGCTCTGCTTGTCCCGTTTCCGGCTCGTGTTTTCATCGCTTTCCTGCAAGAAATAGGAAGAAACCCGTTCGATGCCTGCTTTATTCAAAGGATAGAAAGCTAAGACCCTGCCGTTTTCGATATGGAGAATGTGCGTGCAGCAGCTCATAATCAATTCGGGGTCGTGCGTAATAACGAGCGAAAGGGCGGCGCTTGTCTGCAGATCGCGTAACAGAGAGCCGAAACGTTCCATACCGCGGCGGTCAAGTCCGCTGGTGGGTTCATCAAAAATCAGCAAATCTTTTTTTGCACAGAGTGCGGAAGCAATTGCCGTCCGCTGTTTTTGACCACCCGATAACGAGGCCGGGTGCCGGTCTTTCAGTTCGAGGATTCCGAGCCGTGCCAATACCGCTTCGGCATCAGCTGCGGAAGCGCCGGTGTTCATCATCACTTCTTCCAGCACAATGTCGGCGAAGAGTTGCCGGTTGACGTCCTGCATCACCATAAAACTGCGTTTGCTGCGCTCCTCGGCCGTCAAATACGCGCCGCCGACTGCGATGCTCCCGTTTGAAGGAATCAACCCCGCGAGCGCTTGCGCAAAAGTGCTTTTGCCCGATCCGTTATCACCGATGAGCGCTACAATCGAATGTTCGGGCAGCGCGAGCCGCTCTATATCGAGCACACGGGTAGAGCCGTAGCCGCAAGTTACATCAAGCGCTTCAAGCGCGGGCTTTGACACGGGTTGTGATTCAGACGGCGCAATACTTTTTACCGGCTGTTCTCCCGACTGTTCAGTGTCTGTTATCGGTGCACCGTCTTTTGCAGCGGTTTTCGGTGTGCTGCCTTTGACCGGCGTTTCTCGCGCCGCATTCTCTTTCCGTGCAAGCACGGCGAGGGACTGCATATTCGTGAGGCGCAAGCCCAATGCCGTTAAATCGGGTTCGCTGAGCGCTTTCATTTCGTCCCGTGTAAAAATGCGCTCGATCTTTCCGCTGCGCATATAGATAAAGCGGTCTGCTACATCCATCAGGTAATAGAGCCGATGCTCCGCAATGACGACAGTCTTTCCCGCCGCTTTGATTTTTACCAGCATCCGGTGCAGCCGCTGAATTGCCCGTTTATCCAAATTAGAGGACGGCTCATCCAGCACGAACACACGGGGATCGGCGGTGTAACAGGAGGCACAGGCAATTTGCTGCTTTTCTCCTCCCGACAGTTCAAAAATATCCCTGTCCATCAAATTATCGAGCTGCAAGTCACGTTTTGTTTTTTCAAGGCGCTGTTGAATCTGCTCCCTTGGGATGCCGAGATTTTCGCAGCCGAATACGAGCTCGCCGGTGGTATCGAGGTTAAAGAATTGACTTTTGGGATTTTGAAAGACGCTTCCGGTAAGCGCTGCAATATCGGATAAGTTTTCCGTGTTTACGCACACATTGCCGATCATCACGGAACCGCTCATTTCACCTTCATAAAAATGAGGGGCAAGCCCGTTTATCAGCCGTGTAACGGTGGTCTTGCCGCAGCCTGACTCGCCGCATAATACGACAAATTCGCCGTCTTTTATGGTAAGATCTATTTCGGATACGCCGTCTCCGGTACCGTGTTCTCCGCTGTAGGAAAAAGAGACGTTTTTAAAATTGATCACACTATTACTCTCCGATAGTATTAGAGATGCCCTATACTATAATACGGATAGACAAAGATGTATATGTGTAATGAGGAAGATTTGATTTCAGTAAACATAGTCTTGAGATTGTAGGCGATCGACGGCAAACAGATGGCTTTGCAGAACGGCTACGAACGCACGAATCTGCGGGATTTTACAGTCTATTTTTTTTTGAAAAAATATGATAAGCTATTTGCAGTCTGAATAATGCAGGAGATAGGGAATGTCCGTTACAGCATCTAAACTTGCACAAATGATGAAAACACTCACAGAAGAAGATTATAGCGCCGTAATAAAATATGTTGAATTTCTTATCAGCTCTCGTAAACAAACTACAAAAGCGACTATTCAGCAAATACAGGAAATGTTTACTGATAATAAAGGATGGGATTCTGAAGAAGAAATGCTATCGGATATGGCGGCTTTCCGCCGTTCGCGGTTAGTATAAATGCGAATCTTTTTAGACACGAATGTCCTTATTTCCGCATTTGTATTTGCAGGCAAAACAGGCAGCCTTTTGGAGATGCTTTTCGACGGCGGTTATGACTTACTCGTTTCCGAATACGTAGATGCCGAATTTAAAGCAAAATTAGAAGAAAAATGGAGTTCAAAAGCAAATAAAATTTATTCACTCTACCGCAGCTTACCATTTGTCTTTTGTTCAAGTACCGATGAGCGATATGAAATGATCCGTGATAAAAAAGATGTTCCTGTGTTAAGCGATGCTCTTTTTCATAATGCGGATATTATTCTAACCGGCGATAAGGATTTTCTTGAATCTGATGTAGAAAAACCTTTAATATTTTCTCCTACAATGCTATATGATTATTTAACAAATGAGGGATAATGACCACTTTACGGTCTCCAACTCAAATCTTTTTCATTTTATACTGCATCATCAGAGGCAGTTTTTCCCTTCTCAACTGAATTCTCGGATTACCATACAGGGCAACCGCATTATAAATATTTTTAGCGGTTGCTTCCTTCTGTGCGAAATTTTATTCGTGCGAGGGTTTAATACCCCGACGCTTGCGTCGGGGTATGTTGATTTAAAATTTCGCACATTTTTCCAGCGAAAGGGTAAACGCATCAGACAGAGTAGATATAAATCGCGAAAAAATTGAGACTGTGAGACCATTTGAACCATCTTCAACTGTTGTACATCCGTGT
>CAUPUT010000078.1:0-7252 GCA_963514615.1 uncultured Treponema sp. | reverse complement strand
AGAGGTCTGCAAAACCTTCATTCATCAGTTCGATTCTGATCGGCGCCTTTTATTCCCCCTATTCATTCAATCCGATAATCCAAATGCACAATTAAAATTCCGTACAATCATATCGCTGAATTCTTTTACAGCAGCTTTATCTATGCTGATTTCTTCAAGTGCCGCCATGGACGATTCATACTGTTTGATAACGTATGCCCGTTTTACCGCATCGGAGCCGGTTTGTTTTACCGAATCGGTTCTGTTGTACCGCAGGTTTGCACACTGCTTTGTAACGGCAATAATATCGTAGGGATGGGAGTAGGGTTCTGCCTTGAGCCTCATATATGGAGCGTCGGTTTCCGTTAAGAGGCGGGTACTATCGAACGAGGCAGCCATTGCGCATACGGATTTCTGTCCGCGGAGCACTGCCTTACCGAGCGAAAAATAGGCGTTGACGCCTTTTTTGAGAAATGCCGACGCCTCTTGAGGACTGCCTCCCCAGCCGTGGAAGATAACCGCCGGCAGTTTTTTTAGTCGAGGTACTGAATCAAAGATGAGCGGCAGCGCTTTCCGGCAATGAATCACTACCGGCAGCTGAAACTCTTGTGCCCACCGTAACTGCATATCCCATACTGTTTGCTGCATCGGCAAGAGTTGTTTATACTCATCATTAAAAAGATCAAAGCCGCATTCTCCAATCGCTTGAATTTCTTTCTTTTCCAAAAGGCGGTATAAAAACTCCGCTTCATCGGTTACGGGATTTTGGGGATGGATGCCGAAGGAGAAGAGTACGTGCTGTTTCTCAGATAGCGGTAAATGAGATACGCTTTGATGTAGGACTGTTCCCGTAGTAGAAGAACCGCCGCGGCTGCACAAATCACGTTCAAAGAGGCGACGGTGCCGTTCATATTCGGTATGATCATGCGCCGAGCAGCAAAGCGATGCCGGATACGCAAACGGTTCGTCTACATTTCCGGCACCGCCTACAGAGGCGCACATATCAAAATAATCTGCAGGATGGAGATGGGCATCAATGTACATACATACATTTTTAAACTATATCATAAAGAAATGTAAGCCTTAAAATTGTATTCTTGACAAAAACATCCGGTATCACTATAGTAAAAATACATTTTTGATTTCAAAGACAATGTTAGTAGTGTTATGCAATGTTTTTGGAGGTCAAAGATGCAAACGACTCATTGTCTCACTGTTAATTGGCACTTTACTGCAGCGTGCAATTTTAAGTGCCGGTATTGTTTTATGCACAATAGTCTTTCGTTAACGCGGAAAGATTATATGGTTGTGCTTAAAAAGCTTACAGGATCCTTTCAAAGGATTAACTTTGTCGGCGGAGAGCCGACCGTATCTCCATTACTCATCCCGCTTGTCCGTGATGCTTATCACGCAGGGTTCGACTGCTCAATCGTAACAAACGGTTTTAATCTCATCCATAATGCGCAGCAATTTGAAGCTATCTATCCGCTATTATCGTGCATCGGTATCAGTGTCGATTCTTTAGACAAAAGAACGAATGCAGCAATCGGCAGATGCTGTAAGGGGCATGTTATTACAAGAAGCGAATACGAACAGCTGTGCGCTGCAATCAAATCACACGGTATTCGGTTAAAGATAAATACGGTGGTCAGTAAGTTGAATGTGCATGAGGATTTTACCCACTTTTACGAAGCCGTACAGCCTGACAGAATAAAGCTCTTCCAAGTGTTGAAGCCGAATACACAGCTTAAAAATGATTATGAAGATCTGCTGATTACTAAAGCCGATTTTAATTCCTTTGTACTGCGGCACAAAACCGCCGGCTCTTTCGGTGAGAATATCGTTGCAGAGGATAATGAAGCAATGACGAATGCCTACTACATTCTGGACAGCGAGTGCCGGTTTATCGACAACAAAACCGGTAAAAAGAGTCCTTCGCTTGCGGATGAGGGTATGACGGTGGAACAAGCTTTGTCATACATTGAAGTAGATACTGCAAAATATCAAGCACGATATATTGCGTAAAAATATGAAATATGAGGAGAAGTAAAATGAATGATTTATTAAAAGAAATTATCTGCGATTTATACGCCTATATAAAAGAAGGTGAACTGATAAAAAACGGTACTCGCTATACTGTGGACACAATTATAGCGCCGCTGGAACCGGAACTCTGGGGTTACTATAAAGAACTCTATGGTGAAAACAGTCTTACAAACAATCATTTTTGTATTGATACGGAAGAAAAACGGAAAAAAGCCGCCGATGTAAAACCGAAAAAAGTACCGTTGGACGACAGCGCTTTTTTTGCGGAAATTGCTCAATTATGGATTATGACACAAATGCTTGATCGTTACGAGCGGCAGAATATCAATGGTGATTTTTTTTGTATTGGTGATATTTTATGTAAACTTCTTGAACATCGTCTGAATAGAAACGTGCCGTATGGAGAACGTACCATCAAACTTGTTTTTGACGAACTTGAAACGCTCAAAGGAGATACCGCTGTATTTTACCGCGAGCATACACGCCTACTGTGTTTCTTTCAATTTTACCAAGACGATATAAACCGTTTTTTCACCTTGCTCAATAACCTTATTGTCAATAAAGCATACAGGGATTCTTTTGTCCGCAATGTTGGCAATGAGAAAGAAATCGACGCGGCAAAATTCTTACCTGTCGAGCTTAATGCAGAAGACGCACGGGATATGCTGAAACTCTTTGTTCGTTGCAACGATCGTCCTATAAGTCTGTCAGATCAGAAAGCGTATAATGATCCAAGCAAATATTACATATATAAAGTAGAAGCGGTTGCATGGCTGTTTAACGACTATTTCGGTTTTGATCAACACAAGCATACCGATATCTTCAAGACGCTTGATACTCGTCCTAAGGCTGATACATATAAACAATACTTTAAAGATGCATTCGAATCATTAGAAGATAAAATTACCGAATTTCCTGCATTGACGCTTTTACTTGAACGGGCAAGTAGACATCTAACATTCACTGAGTTACAACAATATTTCCCGTGCATTCATGAAAGTGAAATTTCACATAATGCAGATATCTATCGTTCATTGAAATATAACAGAATAGAAAATGGGGCTAAATATTCCATGTTTGAGGCACAGTATTTGAATGATCTTCCTGAGCGCTGTTTTAAGTATGATGTAGAGGATAGTAGACCGTTCAGTAATACACGGATGAAGTTGCTGCAAACAATGTTCTTAGGTGCGCTGTGGGAACTTTTGTGTACGCAATCATATATAAGAAGCGGCGAAAATTCCGAACAACAAGAATGTAAAAAGCTGCTCGACATCCTATTTCGATCTTTCTCACCGAATAACAGTGCAGCTGAATACGCAGCAGGAGTATTGAATCGGCTGATAGCGCTTTGTTGTATAAAAACGGAAATGCTTTTTGATACTGTTGATTTTACCGCCTTGAACAAAAGCAGCTATTTTACGAGTAACGAAGCCTTACTGCATCTCTATTATACCGTTACGCATTTTTTAACGAATAAGAAATATAGCCTGCTTGAACAGCTTGATTTTACAGCCGAAATGCAGCACCGTATTTTGCCCCTTTTTCCAAAAGATGAAAAAAAAGAAAAGAGAGATAAGAGAAGAAAAAGCGATTCGGAAGAAATAAAAAAAGAAAAAAGGCTCGCTGATAATCTCGATTTTCTTAAACGATTGGACTGCGGTTTTTCGTTTCCGTTTTTATGGCAACCGGTAGTATCTTTTGGACAAACATGGAGTAACGAATTTTCTCTTGTGCGTCCTGATTTTACGTTTAGACTCTGGTTTGATTCCTTATCTGAAAGTTATAATCCTTCTACAAAGCAGAAATACACAGACGAACAAAAATATCGAAATTTAAATAAGAGCTGCATCGAAAATCATTTTTTCTATTCTGCAGATAGAAATATGGAAACTCATTTTTCCCTGCATCATGCAGTAGGCGCAGTACTTGAAAAACCCAAGCGTCTTTTGTATGCGCTCTATGATATAAAACAGTACCTTGAACGCATTAAAGAACAACAGCCGTCGGATAGTATTGCAGTTCCGTTCTTGCAGCAGAAGCTTGAACATATTTTTTTCAGCCATTTGCCTTATTCTCTTTCCTGAAAGCTCGGATAAAAGCTGGGACGACGTATTCGATTCCGACGGAATTATTTTGGAGGATGTCGCTATTACATTTGACCTATTGGAAGATTTTGGTAAGGAGTTTTATACCACAGTGAAGGAATTCCTCAAGATCATGTTTACCGGCCAGTCGGACTGGATGGAAGAGCTCGATTTTGAATTACTGATATATTTGATATACATTACGCTGCACTTCGCAAAACTCGATGCCGACCGAACCGATGATACGCCGCTTATTTTTAATTGTACGGAAGATGAGCAAAAACGCTGGCAAAAAACGGTTGATTTTGTCAAAGCATGTCAAAAAAATAGACACTCTTCCCAATTAAGAAGCTTACTACCTCATCCTTAC
The DNA here is from genome assembly GCA_963514615.1 of uncultured Treponema sp. Taxonomy (GTDB): domain Bacteria; phylum Spirochaetota; class Spirochaetia; order Treponematales; family Treponemataceae; genus Treponema. Next base: position 2,770 of record CAUPUT010000078.1, on the reverse strand, counting down.
AGCGTGCTTCATTATCAGTTATCCGACAACATACAGTCAAAAAATATAAAGCAATGGCAAGCGCTGCCGCAAAGTACAATTATTCATTTGCATAACGGTAATTTTGAAAAACTTCCTCAATATGTACGGAATATGCACGGCATTATTGATAATGCTCGGCAATTATTGGAACTCAAATCGATAGAAACAAACGAAAGTATAATCCGTGAAAGCTATAAAAGAATAATAACGGAACGATGGAATACTTTTGCCCGTAAAAAATTCCGCAAAACATGGCAGGACTTACGCTTGTTAGGTTCGAATGATTATTCTTATGAGTGCTCTTTTCATAACCATTGGCTCTGCGATGAAAGTTGTCAAAAGCATATTGAAATCGACACATTTAAGCAGAAAGTGTTTTACATATGGTGCTATCACGTTAAGTGTCAAATGGCACTTGCGTTTAGTGATGACGGATTACGCATAGAAGTATTTCTCGGTGTAAAGTCGAAGAAAAATCTCACGCCGATATATTCGGTTACCGCAGACTGTTATTCTTTGGAACACAGTTCGGTATCAAATGAACCGTTGAAGATTATTTTCGAAAAAATGCAGGACTATATGATCCCTGAACAATATCCTTTTAGAGTGCATTCCTATAGTTATAGGAGTAGTGAAGAATACGACTGCATTAAAAAATTACGTGAACAGAAAAGCACGGCAGATGATATGCTGAAAATCTTATGCAGAAATATCGTACAAGAATGCAGCACGGATTTTTTTAAAAATGATGTATCCTTTAGCACAGCAGTTAAAAGTAAAACAATAGACGATCTCTGCAAAGAACTAAATGACTGTTTTTCTCTGTTACGTCAAAAGGAAGAGAATTGGGAAAAACCAAATTGGTATTCTAAAAAACCGGATGATCTTGAAAACTATCCGAAAGATCAAATTTTAGTTTCGTCCGGTTCGACTATAGATTACCCTGAGATACAATTCGGCATCGTACTTTCAGATGACGGAACTCGGATGGATGTATATTTCGAACTTTATCGTACGGGAGAGAAGGCACTCTTTACCCTGCCGGTGAGTGAATATAAACAGTTTTGCGGTTTTGCCTATGCAGCCCATAATTATGTGAAAGAGAAAACGCTTACCTATCAGTCGACGGAACAAGAAGTTGCAGAGCTCAAGGCTTTTCATACGGAAGTCTTTAAGTATTGTATCGAGAAAATTATCGAACAACGAAAAGAAGATTTTGAATTGATTCCACATAAGTCTGGTGGTATTCGGAGAATATGTCTAATCATAGGTAAACCATCAGAGAATAATACACCGCTTGACAAACTGTATAATTTATTGAACCCGAATGCTTCGAAAGATAAATTTTATTCTTTTAATTTAAATCCGAGTGAGATTTTAACAACGGATAAACCGGAGGAAATTACAGTACCGGAAAAACCTCGATGCGTTTCATATTCATTTATAATTAAAAATAAAGATGAGAAAACAATAGATGATTGGAGAGCCTTTCATATCTACACCGATGTATTGCTTAAAGATAATGATACGGAATTGGAACTCTGTTTGTTTTTTGACGAATGGGATGAACAAAATAAAAAAATATATAATACATTTTTTACCGTACCGCTTGCACAGTATACCTTATTGCCGAAATTTCTGTACGCACTTTATGAATACTGGACTTTTAATAGCAATACCTATTACGAGATTATAGAAAAGAAGAGTGAAGAAAACGGCTATCCGCATACATGGAAAGAGGAAAAACCGCGTAAAAAAGAAATTGCAAAAATCTTTACTGAAACAGCACGGAATATTTTCGGTACAGATGCAAAAACGGAATCACTTACATTGAAACCTGAAGCATTTAAAGAACGAATGGGAGCGCTTGAATATCCTGAATGGCAAATCGGATCAAGCTATAGCGAAATAATCGAGGTAAACGGTATTCCGCAACTGGTACTGTCTACCGGTATAGATGCCGTGCATATTCAGCTTGCCGTTACCTTCAACGATTTACTCACGGAGTTGGAAGTATACCTTGATGAAAAGACCGATCCCGACGAAAAACCTCTTTTTGTGCTCAACAGCACCGATTACCAGCTATTGGCATCATTCTTTGCCGAACTGAAAGCGCATCAGGTTGAAGATATGCTTGAATGCAAGAAGAAACTTGATGAACATCGTGCAACATTGAAGTGATATGCAGAAAGTGGAATGAGTGAATCGGTAAGGGAAGTTGAAGTAAGCGGAGAGAACCTTTCTAAATCTCTATCGGAAAAAGGCAATATGTGGAGAAGAAAAGACAGGGCAATGGGGATGTCCCGAAAATCGGTTACTTTCGGGACATCCCCGCGAGTTTAAAATTAAGTCTTTACAATAATGGCTTAATTTTAAACATCGTATCTAAATCTAAGGGAGCTGTTAGGTTTTACCTATTAACGATTTTACGCCTTAAACGTCAAGCCGCCTTTTCCGGCATCCACCGTAATATCGGTTTTACCGACGAAAGCGCCCGAAAGCAGCTCTTTGGCGAGCTTGTTTTCAAGTTCGGTTTGAATAGCCCGCTTTAAGGGACGCGCGCCGTACAATGGATCGTAGCCGATATCGGCGAGGAAGTCCTTTGCAGCATCCGTTACAATTAAATGCAGGCGGCGTGCTTCAAGCCGTGCGGAAACAGCCTGCAGCTGAATATCGACAATCTTGCGGATATGCTCTTTGCCGAGCCGTCCGAAGGTTAAAAGCTCATCGATACGGTTCAAAAACTCAG
>CAUPUT010000077.1:0-7267 GCA_963514615.1 uncultured Treponema sp. | reverse complement strand
GTTGAACAGCCTCAATTATTCTGCGGGGCAGCTAAAAGACGGCCTGATGCGTTTGCCCATCAAAATAAAATTTTTTCCTTGACAACGCACTAGAGGCATTGTAAGATTAAGTATTGCCGGAATGAGGATGAATATCATAATCCGATATATCAATATATATAAGCAGTTAGCATATCTATCAGTGTATAAGTGCGTAGTGTGTTGATTTAACGGTGTTTGTGTTTTTCGGCTTATGTAATCTAAGGAGGCACTGGAGAATGAAAATTATTTTTTACGGAGTGCGCGATGTCGAACGGCCTATCTTTGAAGCAGTGAACAAAAAATTCGGGTATGAAATGACGTTAATTCCCGAATATCTGACTGATGAAGCAACTGCAAGAAAAGCTGCCGGACATGACGTTGTCGTATTACGCGGAAACTGCTTTGCGACAAAGGAGCGGTTGGACATTTATAAAGAGCTTGGCGTTAAATACGTATTGACCCGAACGGTAGGGGTTAATCATATCGATATACCGTACGCAAAAGAGTTAGGCTTTAAAATGGCTTATGTGCCGTTCTATTCTCCGAATGCGATTGCGGAATTGGCGTTGACGTTAGCGATGACGTTGTTGCGGAATGTTACCTATACCGGAAATAAAACAAAAGATAAGAATTTCATTGTCGATAAGCAAATGTTTTCGCGTGAAGTGCGGAATTGTACGGTCGGTGTACTCGGATTGGGACGAATCGGTATGACGGCAGCAAAGTTGTTTAAGGGGTTAGGCGCAAATGTTATCGGTTTTGATATTTTCCCGAAAACCGGTGTGGAAGACATCGTAACGCAGATGCCGATGGATGAGGTACTTGCAAAGTCCGATATTATCACGCTCCATGCGCCGTACATCAAAGAAAACGGTAAGATTATCACCAAAGAATCAATTGCAAAGATGAAGGATAATGCCATCCTTATCAACACGGGGCGTGGAGAGCTTGTTGATACCGATGCGTTGGTTGAAGCGTTGGAAAGCGGAAAGCTCTACGGTGCGGGTATCGATACCTTGGACAACGAGGTTGAAATCTTCTTTAAGGATTTTAAAGGTAAGACATTGCCTGTTCCCGCGTTTGAGAAATTGATCAATATGTACCCGAAAGTTATTATTACGCCGCATGTAGGATCTTATACCGATGAAGCAGCGCTCAATATGATCGAAACAACCTTCGATAATATAAAAGAGTATGTTGAAACCGGAGACTGTAAAAATAAGATTCAATAATTCATTGCATGGTTTGCAATAGTAAATGCATCTTGTATAAGGAGGTAATGAGAGATGGTTACATTTACGTTTGATATGTATCTTACGTTGGGACTGGCGATTATACTGTACCTGTTGGGAAGCGGTATTAAGGCAAAAGTCGGGCTTTTGCAGAAGTACTACATTCCTGCGCCGGTTATCGGAGGAACACTGTTCTCAATTGTAATGTTGATAGGCCATAATCTGGGGTTGTTTACATTTACTTTTGACGGAAATTTAAAGAATTTCTTTATGGTCGTGTTCTTTACTAGCGTCGGTTTCTTGGCGAGTGTTTCCGCATTGAAAAAAGGTGGTATCGCTACATTGCTATTCTTAGCTGCTGCGGCTGTTCTTTGTGTTGTGCAAGACGGTGTCGGCGTTGCTTTGGCAAAGGTATTCGGGCTTAACCCCGGTATCGGTTTGGCGGCGGGTTCCATCCCGTTGACCGGCGGACATGGAACATCGGGTGCTTTCGGTCCTTATTTGGAGGAGCGCGGCGTTTCGGGGGCTACGGTTGTTGCAATCGCTTCGGCAACGTATGGCTTAGTAGCCGGCTGTTTACTCGGTGGGCCGATTGCAAAACGGCTTATGGAAAAAAATAAGCTGGTATGTAAAGAAGGCAGCGCGAAAGAAGCTCAAGAGCAAGCAGAAAAGGAAGAGACTTTAGCTCAGAAAGCTACTATGACTGAAAAATCTTTCTTTAAAGCTGCCTGTATGATCGGTATTGCTATGGGTGTCGGCGGGCTTATTACACCGCTTATTAAAAAAGCGGGATTGTCTTTACCGGCATATCTTATCCCGATGCTTATCGCCGCTATTATGCGTAACGTTGTAGACTCCACTTCAAGTAAAACTCCTATCGATGAAATCGGTATTATCGGAAGTGTATGTCTGTCTTTCTTCCTTGCTATCGCATTGATGTCGATGAAGTTGTGGGAATTGGCCGACTTGGCAATTCCGCTTATCGTAATTCTTTTGGTGCAGACGGTTGTTATGGGCTTGTTTGCATATTTCGTCACATTCAATATTTTAGGACGGGATTACGATGCGGCGGTTATGGCAACCGGTCACTGCGGTTTCGGTATGGGTGCTACCCCAAATGCTATCGCTAATATGGAGGCATTTACTTCCGTAAACGGTTTCTCTACAAAGGCATTCTTGGCTGTTCCGCTCGTCGGTTCGCTGTTTATCGACTTTGTTAACGCATTTATTATTCAAACATTTACCAGTATTTTTGTCGGCTGATTTTGAATAACATAACGTTCGTATAGATTAAGATTAAAAGTGCTTTACTGCCTCGACAGTAAAGCACTTTTTATTTATGATGATTATTAATCATTAGAACGGTTTTTGCTTCTTCGCCGTTTATTATTATTTACAGGAGGTATGAATGATTACAACAGAGTATATAAGCTTTGTTACAAGCTTGCTGTCATCTTTACTCGGGCTTGGCATTGTATTTTTATCTCTGATTTTCTTGGCGATTTTTGTTACGATCGTGTCAAAAGTTATTTCAAGTTTAGAGAAAAATTTACCTGCCAAACCGCAAGCGGCTCCGGCTACAGCGGCCGCTGCAGCCGGAAATGCAAAGCCTGCAACAAGCGCTGAAGCGATAAAAGTTGCCGTTATTGCAGCCGCTATTAGCGAAGAACGTCGCGAACCTTTAAATTCATTCGTAATCACGAATATTAAAAAATTATAACCGAATACAAGGAGAATTGTGATATGAACTATGTTGTTACCGTGAATGGTGAAAAATATGAAGTTGAAGTAGAAAGAGTCGGCGGAGGAACTTCCTCATTATCCAGAAGACCGCCGGAACGGGTATCTCGCTCTGTTCAAGCCGCTCCCGTTGCTCAGTCGGCTGCAGCTCCGCAAGCTGCATCATCCGCTCCTGCAGCAGCCCCGGCCGCATCAGGTTCTGCCGGTTCCGTAGTCAGTCCGATGCCCGGCACCATTCTTGATGTCAAAGTAAAAGAAGGTGATGCGGTGTCCGTCGGTCAAGTTGTCGTTATTTTGGAAGCGATGAAGATGGAAACCGAGATCGTGTCCGAAGTTGCCGGTTCCGTAGCGGCTGTTCGGGTAAAGAAAGGAGATGCCGTCGATACTGATACGGTATTGGTAGAGGTTAAATAAGGGGCATCGCATGGAATTTCTTAAGATTGTAGGAACGATGATGCAGCAATCCGGTTTTGCTGCGTTGACATGGCAGCACCTGGTGATGTTCATCATATCGTTCATTTTAATTTATTTAGCCGTCGTTAAGCAGTTTGAACCGTTATTGCTTTTACCGATTGCTTTCGGTATGTTTTTGACGAATTTGCCGTTAGCGGATTTGATGAAGGAAGCGGATCCTTGGTATGCGTCGGGTGTATTGCGGATTATCTATAACGGTATTAAAAGCAACTTATTCCCGTGTTTAATCTTCATGGGAATAGGCGCGATGACCGACTTCGGACCGCTTATTGCAAATCCGATCAGTTTATTACTCGGCGCGGCGGCGCAGTTCGGTATCTATATCACCTTTATGGCTGCCAGCGCTTTACCGATCTTTACGGCGAAACAAGCGGCAGCCATTGCCATTATCGGCGGAGCCGATGGTCCTACGTCTATTTATATCGCAAACAACTTGGCTCCCGAATTGCTGGCGCCTATTGCGGTAGCGGCGTATTCGTATATGGCGCTGATTCCGATGATTCAGCCGCCGATTATGAAGTTATTGACTACCAAAAAAGAGCGGGCGGTTAAGATGAAACAACTCCGAAAAGTGAGTAAGACGGAAAAAATTGTATTCCCGATCGGAACGGTACTGTTTACCGCGCTGTTGCTCCCTTCGGTTGCTCCGTTGCTCGGTATGCTGATGTTGGGTAATATATTTAGAGAATCCGGCGTTGTACAGCGCTTATCCGATACGGCCCAGAATGCGTTGATCAATATCGTTACGATTATGCTCGGCGTTACCGTCGGTGCTACGGCTAATGGCGCGTTGTTTTTACGGCTGCAAACCATCTCCATTATCTTTATGGGATTGTTTGCGTTCTGTATGTCAACGGTCGGCGGTATTTTGCTCGGAAAACTCTTGTATATTGTTACCGGCGGCAAAATCAACCCGTTAATCGGTTCTGCCGGTGTTTCGGCGGTACCGATGGCTGCGCGTGTTTCGCAAACGGTAGGTGCGTCCGAAAATCCGACGAACTTCCTGCTCATGCACGCGATGGGGCCGAATGTGGCCGGTGTTATCGGTTCTGCAGTTGCAGCCGGTTATTTTATGCTGATTTTCGGCAAATAACTATGCATGAGGAAACGCATTTCTCGGCGGTGTTCTCTTTTTGTATAATTGAATGTATCGTCGAAAAATAATTTTCGCGATTGTTTATTGAAAAAGAATATATCATAGTTGGAAGGAGATGTATTATGAGTAAGGTTATGTCATTACACGATGCGATTAAAACGTATGTAAAATCGGGCGACGTGCTTTGTTTCGGCGGTTTTACGACGAATCGTAAGCCTTATGCGGCGGTAAATGAAATTCTGCGGCAAGGTTTAGGTGATTTTATCGGGTATTCCGGTCCTGCGGGCGGCGACTGGGATATGCTGATCGGTGAAGGAAGGGTAAAGGCCTTTATTAACTGCTATATTGCAAACTCCGGCTATACGAACGTAGCGCGCCGTTTCCGCCACGAAATTGAAAAAAACAAAAAAATGCAGCTGGAAGACTATTCGCAGGATGTGTTGATGCTGATGCTCCATGCATCTTCTCTCGGCCTTCCGTATCTTCCGGTACGGCTGATGCAGGGTTCAGACTTGGTAAACAAATGGGGTATTAGTAAAGAAGAGCGTGCGAAAGACCCGCGTCTCCCCAATGATAAATTGGTAGAGGTTGAAAACCCCTTCAACCCCGGTGAAAAGGTTGTTGCCGTTCCGGTGCCGCGTTTGGATACCGCAATCATCCACGTGCAGAAAGCTTCTATTGATGGAACCTGTTCCATCGAAGGTGATGAATTCCATGATATCGACATCGCAATTGCGGCGAAAAAATGTATCGTAACGTGCGAAGAGCTCGTAACCGAAGAAGAAATCAGAAAAGATCCGAGTAAAAACTCAATTCCGCAGTTCTGTGTTGATGCGGTTGTTCACACCCCCTACGGCGCTCATCCCGCTCAGTGCTATAACTATTATGACTACGATGCGAATTTCTTCAAAATGTATGACAGTGTTACCAAGACCGAAGAAGATTTCAAAGCTTTCTTGCAGGAATGGGTATACGGCGTAAAAGATCACACCGAATATATCGATAAACTGGGTGCAAGCAGATTGGCAAACCTGAAGGTCGTGCAGGGATTCGGCTATGCGGCAAAGCTTGTAAAGGAGGAGAAGTAAGATGGCAAATTATAAGAACTATACCAATAAAGAAATGCAGGCGATTACAATTGCGAAGACCATTAAAGACGGTCAAATCGTTATTGTAGGTACCGGTCTTCCTTTAATCGGAGCGTCGTTAGCAAAACGGATCTTTGCTCCGAATTGCCGGCTGATTGTAGAAAGCGGTTTGATGGACTGCGCACCCATTGAAGTACCGCGCAGCGTCGGTGATAACCGGTTGATGGCTCACTGCGGTGTGCAATGGCCGAACGTCCGCTTTATCGGGTTTGAAGCAAACGAATGGCTGAATGATAAAGAGCGCATGATTGCCTTTATCGGCGGTGCACAGATTGACCCCTACGGAAACGTAAACTCAACCTGTATCGGCGACTACCATAATCCGATTACCCGGTTTACCGGTTCGGGCGGTGCAAACGGTATCGCAACCTATTCCAACACCGTTATTATGATGCAGCATGAAAAGCGCCGCTTTATCGACAAAATCGACTACATCACCAGCGCGGGATGGGGAGACGGCCCCGGCGGACGTGAAAGGCTCGGTCTTCCGGGAAACAGAGGTCCGATCGCTGTTGTTACCGACCGCGGTATCCTCAAGTTTGACGATAAGACCAAGCGGATGTACTTAGCGGGATATTATCCGACTTCTTCCCCCGAAGATGTACTGGAAAACACCGGTTTCGACCTCGATGTTTCCAAGGCTGTTCTGCTTGAGGCTCCGAGCGAAGACGTTATTAAGATGATCCGCGAGGAAATCGATCCCGGGCAGGCATTTATCAAAGTTCCCGTAGAAGAATAAGTATCAGGGTAGGGCAAACACATCAGGCTATTTTTTAGCAGCCCCGCAGAATATAAGGAGGCCGTTCAACCTTTCCTTTTGAAAATATGCATACCGTTTACGGCGTTGCTGCACAAAAATAAATGCTCAACGTACAACAAGTACGTCTCCGCTTTGTTTTTGTTTGCGCCTTGTATCCGGTACCGTTATTTTCAAAAGGCTGACGGAAAGGCTCGTTTTAGACGTCATAGCCACAATTATTCTGCGATATTAATCTACTCCGCCTGATGCGTTTACCCGTCTGTTAGAAAAATGTGCGAAATTTTTGATAAAATTTCGCACAGAAAAAGAGCATTTTCCGTGAGCTTCGCGCTTGCGGAAAATGCCGTAACCGGAGGAATAGACATGGGTGATTATTCGATGCCGAACTATTTCCAAAATATGGAACAAGTTGGAAAAGCATTGGCACATATTGATGAAGAAAATGAGAAACTGATAAAGGACGTTGAAGAAGAAATCGGCAAACTGATAGATGAAATCCACGAAGCGGGAACGCCGACGGAGGCGCTCAACGAAAAAGGGCAGATGACCGCGCTGCAGCGGATTGCCGACCTGATTGACGAAGGTACGTGGTGTCCTTTAAACAGCCTCTATAATCCGCAGGATTTTGAAACCGCGACCGGTATTGTCAAAGGCTTGGGACGGATTAACGGAAAGTGGGCGGTCATCGTTGCTTCCGATAATAAGAAGATTGTCGGCGCGTGGGTTCCCGGGCAGGCTGAAAATTTACTGCGGGCTTCCGACACGGCAAAATGTCTCCGCATACCGCTCGTGTATG
>CAUPUT010000076.1:0-7317 GCA_963514615.1 uncultured Treponema sp. | reverse complement strand
AGCACGCAGGCTTCAAGCAATCCTGAGTTAATTGAAAAAAGCACTTTTACCTCCTGAGGTTTATATTTCTAAATATACGCAACCATTTATGGAAAAATCTAACCAAGTTGTTAGAAATGTTCTCACTTTAGGCTGTAACTTTTATAATATTATTCATAATATAATATATTGTCAAGTATAATATTTAAGAAAATACTACGATTGGCCGTTACACTCTCCTCATGGCAACCGCACTGGAAATATGCTAAACAGGTTTCCTCGTTTGTGCGAAATTTTAAGCAAAATTTCGCACAGTTTATTTTAGGAGAAGGATAAACGCATCAGATGAATAAATCCAATTCCGTAGAATAAAGAGGTTGTGAGACCATTTGAACCGCAAAGAGGTTCAACTCTGGTTGAACGGCCTCTTTATTCTGCGGGACTGTTAAAAAATAAACTGATGTGTTTATCCTAACTTTTCGGTCTATTAAAAGTTTCTTAAATGATATATACTTCTAACCGATAATTAAATGCGATGATGTGTATAAAAAAGATTTTTGCAGTGCTGTTTTGTTTCTCGAGCGTTTTGGCCGTCTCCTTTACCGACCCTGCGGTGTTTGAATTGGGAGGAAAGCATGGCTGGGGAATGCTGCAGTATACTGAAAATATACAGATGTGTCCGGGAAAATACGGGAATCCCGGTATCTCACTCAGTAGCAGTGTGCCTAAGATAACGCAGGAAACCGATCTTTATCTCAACTTTGATTCCCCGTCTATTATAGAAGAAACGAGTTCATATACGGTTGCCTCGTCAAACATGCGTTTTGCGGGGGCTGAGCAGGCAAAGCTCGGCGCCGGCGCTGCAGTATGCAGTCCTCATGTAAAAACAGCAGGCTTGGTTTTAAAACCTCAGGTCGGATCTTTTTTCGCAGGCGAAGGTTCTGCAGGTTCGTTTACGATTGAATTTTGGGTAGCGCCGGCGGTTACCGAAAGCGGCAGCGTTATTCTGCAATGGTATTCGGCATATTTTGAAAAAGAGCGCTTAACCGATCAGCATATTATTGCACAAATTATTCAAAATAAACTGCAATGGGATTTCTTTAATATTTGGCAGGATAAATACAATAACGGTATTTCTATTCAGTTGAAAGGACGTACCAATTTAATTCCTTCTCAATGGTCGCATCATCTGATTACGTATGATGAAGAAATCGGCCTTTTGGAGTACAGGATGAACGGTCATACGGAGAATATCGTCTACATTACCGAAAACGGACGGGAGAGTGATGCCGTCCTTTTATCAAAATTGGGACATACGGCAGACCTTTCAATCGGTGTACATTATTCGGGCATGCTGGATGAAATGAAGATAACTAAACGGTTTATTGAACAGCCGACTTTTGCCGAACAAACGGCATTGTTTGACCGGTATCACCTTAATGGAGGCCGTTTTGAATCTTTGATTATCGATTCAGGTGGTTCAATGTCGCAAGCAAAGAAGCTTACCGTTTCTGTAGATACTCCGATGCAAACGGATGCGGTATTCTTTATTCGATCCGGCGAAAATCGCTATGCGTGGACGGCTTCGGAGCCCGCATGGAAACCGGTACGCAGCGGACAGACTATTACAGGCATGCAAGGACGCTTCTTCCAAGTCGCCGGTAATCTGTATCCGGATGCGGAAGGCCAAAAAACACCGGTTGTGCATTCCATCAATCTGGAATATGAAAAAGATTCCGAACCACTTCCGCCTGCACGCTTGTTTGCGGCGCCGAAAGACGGGAGTATCGAGTTGTCATGGACACCGTCGATTGATTTTGATGTAAAAGGTTATATGGTATATTATGGAGAACGCCGTGGGGAATATTTTTCGGCAGGCTCACCGCTTAATGTCGGTAAAGTCCTTTCCTATCGTATACCAAACTTGGATAACGGTAAAATTTATTTTTTTGCAGTTGCAGCGTATGACGATGAAGAAGGTATACGGGTGGGTTCCTTTTCTCAAGAAGTATGGGCAAGACCGCGGCAGGAATAGCGGTTTAGAGGAATTATGTCGGAATCACTTGATTTTGTCTTTGAGCGCGCAAATTCAGCGTTAATTACTCAAGACTTTGAATATGCCGAACGGTTGTTAACTAATGTGTTGAAAAAACATCCTGATATATTGCCGTCCGACAGGGAAAAAATTGAAAATTTATTGGCACGTATCTATGGGGATGAAGGCGATCTTGAACGATCGTTAGAAGCATATCTTCGTTTATATGAACGAGAACCCGATAATATTGAGTTAATGTTGCATCTCGGCCGTATTTATCGGCATTTGGAACGCTATGACGACGCTCTTAAAATATTAGAAAAAGCAAAAGATATCGGCGGCGACACTGATGAGGTGTTGTATAGCTTTGCAAAAACCTATAAGCGGATGCATAATTATGATAAGGCTGTCGACTATTTTTCCCGCGCAATCGAGATTAAACCCGACCATGCTCACGCTTATGATCGGCTTGGTAATTTGTATGTTTTGATCGGTGAAACGGATAAAGCAATTGAAGTATATAAAAAAGGTCTGCAGGTAGACTCTAATCATCCCTATTTAAATTTTCATCTTGCCGGATTATTGCGCCAACAAAAACGGTATGAAGAAGCTATTGTGTATTATAATTCAGCTCTTCGTATTAATCCTGCGTGGGATGAGGTTTTAGCGGGCATTGCCGCTGCGTATTTGCAGTTGGATAAACTTGACGATGCGTTGAATACTTATCGTTCTTTACTTCGTGTGACCGGTGAAAATGCGCCTTTGTATACCCAACTTGGTTTCCTTTTTGAAAAGAAACAGCTTCAACAAGAAGCCGAACAATATTATTACGATGCGTTAGCGATTGATTCCGGTTATGCTCCGGCGGCATTTGCGCTAACCCGACTTTTGGAAAAGAAGCAACGCTATAACGAAGCTCTTCCGGTATTGCTTGCAGCAGAGATTGCTCCGGTAAATGCCGAAAATCATGCCCTGCGGCTTAAAGCTATCCAAATGTGCATGTATGCTAAAGATTATGCAAAAGCTCATGAACTTTTCGAACGGTTGGATGCGGAACATAGCAATAGCCTCGATGCGCTTAAATTGCGGGGTCAATTGTATGCCCTTACGGGAGAGGTCGAACAAGCTGAAGCTACGTTTAAACAAATATTAAAAACCGCCCCTGCTGCAATAGAGTTTCGTCAAGAACTTGCGGAGCAATATTTGCTGGCGCATAAATATGAAGAAGCAAAGGAACAGCTTAAACTCTTTTTACGACAAAGGCCGGATGATATTTATGCGCTGATGGCATTAGGAAAAGCTGAAGAGTTGCTGAATAATCCTCAGGCTGCCTATCAAGAATATCAAAAAGTGCTTGAATTAAAGCCGGACGCCATCGAAGCTCGCTCCGCTCTTTCACGGCTGTTTCAAAAATGGGGCAACACGTTAGAGGCGTTAAAAACTGCAAACGAAATCCTCAATTTACAAAGCGGATCCGAAACGGATGAACATGAACAAGATATGGCCGCCTCGCTTGATCTCTATGAACAGGCAGCAGAAAACTATATCGCCGATCCTCTATTGACTAAAAATCTTGAACAATTAAAACCCGACGATTCGCCTCTTTATATTTCTCCGGCTGAGTTGAATCCGGAACCGCAACAAAAAATTCCTTCATTGCAGGATATGGTAATGCCCGAACGAGAGCTGCCTTTTGAAATGCTTATTGAGGGTACGGAAGAGGTTCAAGAGCTTCCGCCGGAAAAAGACGAGAGCGCTATAGGTACTATGCAGTTGAACGAGAGCCAACAAATTGGGGTATCCGATCAACCGGCATTTTCGACGTATTCGAATGCTGCACCGATGTCTTATGGCAGCCATGTCGGTAGTTCCGGCGACATAGTGTCCGATGCATCACCGGAAAATATTGCCGTATCGCAGATAGGGAACGATGCGCCGATCGATCAAGTCCACACAGCCGACAGTAGCGTTTTTACCGACCCTGTAAATGAACTATATCTTAATCCTGAGAATGTGGAAACTAACGCAGCCCCCGGTATGGACGGGGAGGCTCAAAAAAATGCACAGGCATTGCATAAACGGCAGAATCTGCTTCGAGATGATGCGATGCAGGAAAGGCTAAAAGGGCTGGACACTTATGGCACGACTATAGGATTCTTGCAGGATGTTATTTCGGATATCGATAAGCAGCTTGATGAAAATCGATATGCCCAGGCTGTAGAGGTTTTAGCAGAAAAGATCGCCGAAAACCTCAGTCGTAAAATCCCGATGCAAAGAGAAATCCTGCAAGAAGAGCATACACAGCAGGAACCGGATACCGCTCTGCTGCCTGAACAATCGGATGAAGCTGTTGATACATCGAATGAGGAGCACGTACCGATTAACGATACTGCCCCGGTGCATGAGAATGTACGGGTGGATGATGATAACATTCAAGTTATCGAAACACAAGAAGAAGCTGTCCTCGGTAACGAAAAAAATAAAATCTCTGAATCTGAAATCGACAATAATCCGGTTGAAGAGATTGTGGACAAGGCTCTCGATGGAGCGGCAACGGAAGAAATCAATAAAGACGAATCGCTAAACGGCCAATCTCCTGCTGCTCAAGAAAACGACAGTGAAATTATTGTTGATAGTGATGAAGATCTGTTTCCTGAAGATATAGCGAATGATGATGTAATTGAATCTGAATCGAGTGAGAATCAAACTCCATTTATTCTTGATCAGGAGCAGCAAAATCTCTTATGGTGTCATGCAAAACATCAAGTTAAGGGCTCTCCTTCATTTGAACAGTATCTTAATACAACTGATCCCGAACAGCTTGCACAGCTATTCTTATACTTGCGTGATTTGTTTGCCTATTTGCCGCAGGGGGAACTTGAGATTTTCCTTAACAGCAGTGAAAGAATACAAATCTACTATATCATCGCCCGACTATCAGGCGAATTAGGATTAAAAGAACGTGCAAATCTTATTCAGCAGGCGTGTACCGTTGTGAACGCGCAGTCACCGTATAACGATATGGCAGTATTTAAATTATTAAGTTATTTACGCGATTTAAGTATTGCCTTACCGGATCAGGAGTTGGGAACAAGGGTGAGGCAAGAACTGGAACAGCTGATGGCAAATATGTCGTCGGTTTTACCTGATTTATAGTTAGCTAAAAAATGCCGCATAAGCGTATATAAATTTATAGGATTTCAAGGAGAAAAAAATGGAATTAAATAAGTATATTGATCATACTTTATTAAAGCCGAATGCCGTAGAGACGGAAATTATTGCATTGTGTAAGGAAGCGAAAGAATATCATTTCGCTTCGGTTTGTGTAAATCCTTGTAATGTTGCGCTGGTAAAGAAAGAACTTGCAGGTTCCGATGTAATGACATGCAGCGTTATCGGTTTTCCGTTTGGAACACAGACAACCGAAGTAAAATGTGCCGAAACCGATCGAGCTTTAAAAGACGGCGCTGACGAAATCGATATGGTAATCAATATTGGAAAACTGCTGGAAGGCAATACTACGTATGTCGAAAAAGAAATTGCCGAACTTGTATCAATCTGTCATGCAAAAAAGGCTCACTTAAAGGTAATTGTAGAAACATGCTATTTATCCGAAAAAGATATTGCAAATGTCTGCACTGCGGTTGAACAAGCGGGCGCTGATTTTATTAAAACTTCTACCGGATACGGTTCACGCGGAGCGTCGCTTGAGGATATTACTTTATTTAAAAAATACCTCAAAAAAGACACAAAGATTAAGGCGTCCGGAGGTATTCGCAGCCGTGAAGATGCGCTTAAGTATATAGAGGCGGGGTGCTCAAGGATTGGCACCAGCAGCGGCATCAAAATAATTAATGGATAAATGATGCGCCGATAATGGGCATTTCGCTGTATAATACGGAACGAGTTTCAACATTCAAGATTTTCCGATATTTACCGATATTTATATTGTCGGCTTGTCGGAATATGCATGTCGGATATCACTAAAGGTGCAAAAAGGGTTTAGAATGAAAGATATTGAGTATTTAAAATCTCGACCAAAGTCGGACACGCATAATCATCTCAATTTGAGCATGAGGTATGAACGTTATAAGCATTGGTCTGGTGTGTACATTCCAAATTTTCCTCGTAAGATGTCCGGCCTCGACGAAATGCATGAAGTAATCGGCGCTTATACTCGCCCTCGCTGTAAAACGCCAAAGGATGTAAAAGATCTTTTTGAAATGTCCATACAGGATGCGATTGCCGATAACGTCGTTTGGCTTGAAACATCAATTGATATCGGTTTTATAAAACATTACAACAACAATATTGACAAGTTCTTATCCGATGTTTCGAGGCTCGTATTAAAGTACAAAAAGCAGATCGAAATACGACCCGAAGTCGGTATCCCGAAAACACTTGACCGTGATTTTATTCGCACGTGGGTATACCCGCTTTTTGAAAGCGGGGTATTCAAGAATGTCGATTTATACGGCCCGGAGATTTTTGAAGGTATCGAGGATTTCGGTTATATCTTTAAACTGGCCGAAAAGCATAATATCAAAAAGAAAGCGCATATCGGAGAATTTTCGGATGCACAATCGGTTCGTAAATTCGTTGAATTTTTTGAATTAGATGAGGTACAGCATGGTATCGGAGCCGCTGCGGACGATTCGGTGCTGAAATTTTTAGCTGACCGCAAAATACGCTGTAATGTGTGCCCGATGAGTAATGTGATGCTGAGCGCAGTACCGAATTTAAAAGAACACCCCATCAAAAAAATGATCGATGCGGGCATTCCGATAGGGCTTGGTACTGATGATTTGTTGTTCTTTGGCAAGACAAACAGCGATCAACTCTATGATATGTTGAAATGCGGGCTTATTACCGATGCTGATGCTGAGAAGCTGATGGCGGTGCGGGACTAGGTGATTCGGCCTCTGCGATTGTTTGGAGGATATAAGAACTAACCGCAAAAGTACACAGAACAACTCAAAATTAATCAGCAATTTTTAAAATCTTTCAAATTCCTCGCAATCGCTGTGATGGATGTCAGAAGTACCTTTCTTATTTTATAGCGACCATCAATACCATAATATCCGAAGGACGGATGCCGGGGATTCTGCTTGCTTGCCCGATTGTTGCGGGCATTACTCGCTTTAAGCGTGCAAGCGATTCCGTCGAAAGCCCGGAAACCGCATCGTAGTTAAAATTCGGCGGGATGCGGCTCGTTTCCATCTTCTTCATTTTATCAATTCGTTTATCTTGTGCAATAATGTAATGCTCATAGCGGATTTCGAGTTCCGCCGCGTTTTTAATTG